>NZ_JAASHC010000032.1:8050-61041 GCF_019734355.1 Bacteroides sp. K03 | reverse complement strand
CCCAGCGGCAAGGGGCGGGACCACCCGTCCCGACGAGCGTTGGTTTTCAGTGTTTACAAACATAGTAACTATTATAACTCTAATACTATTCTTAATAAAAAAGGGAATAAGTCATCGCAACATTCCCTTTCCCATATCTATTAAAACGAGAGCAACATAACATATATCATTTCTTCGGTTTTACTCTTTTCACAGGCTTTATTATTAATCGCAACGAAGGGTCATAAGTGAAATAACTCCACATCCAGTCTATGAAAATGAAAAGTCTGTTCTTTACACCTACAATACTCATTAAGTGAATGAATAGCCAGACTGCCCAGGCAGGAAAACCACCAAAACGGATATTCTTCAACTCCACAATGGCGTTATTTCTTCCGATGGTAGCCATCGAACCTTTATTATGATACACAAAAGGTTTAAGTGGAAGCCCCTTTTCTATGTTGTTCAGATTCTGAACAAGAAGCTTAGCCTGTTGAATAGCCGGCTGAACAACCTGAGGATGCCCCCTCGGATAATCTTCTGAAATCATTAGAGCAGTATCACCAATAGCAAATACATTGTTAGTACCGACTACCTTGTTGAAAACATCTACATTCAGTCTGTTCCCCGGTCCGTAAGCGTCCTGCGGAAGTCCTTCAAGACTGTTAGCTTTCACACCTGCTACCCAATAGATATTTGTAGAAGGTATGGCCGTACCATCTCCCAGAGTAAGCAAATCATTTTCATAATCTACCACCTTGGAATCCACCTTTATTTCAACTCCTTTTTTTGCCAGATAGTCATGTACTTCGGTAGACGATTTTTCGGAGAAAGCCGAGAGTAGGCGAGGGCCTGCATCGATAAGGACAATACGCATCTGCTCTATATCCAGATCGGGATAATCTTGTGGCAAAATGAACTTACGCATCTCTGCCAATGCACCCGAAAGTTCTATTCCGGTAGCTCCGCCACCTACAATTATAAACGTCATCAATTTTTCCCGTTCTTTCAAATTACTCGTGTTCTGCGCTTTCTCAAAGCTTTCCAGTACTTGGTTACGGTTATAGAGAGCTTCTGCCGTTGTTTTGAGAGACATGGTATGGAGAGCCATCTTATCGTTACCAAAATAGTTGGTATAACATCCGGTTGCAATTACCAGATAGTCGTATTCAATAGCTCCAATGGAAGTTTCCAACATATTTTGTTCAGAAATAACCCGCTGGGCTTCACAGATACGAATATGAAAATATTTACGCTTTTTAAAAATCTTACGGAAAGGGAAAGAGATTGCACTCGGCTCTATACCGGCTGTAGCTACCTGATAAAGAAGAGGCTGAAACAGATGATAATTATTTTTGTCTAACAGAACAATTTGAAAATTGTCATTTTTTAGTTTGCGTGCCAGCTTTAATCCTCCAAAACCACCGCCTACAATAACTACTCTTTTTCTTTTTCCTTTATCGGGAATATCAATTTTATTCATCATGTTATTATTATATTAATCTGATAGTATATTAACATCACAGAAGGGAAAATTGTTTTTGTTATCCACTACCTCCAAACGTGTTTTTGTCAAGAGTAGATTTATTGATTATTAACCTGAAAGCGACTTTCTCAGAAGATAATATCAGTTGCATTGCAACACAGTAGCATTTACATCGCAACATACCGAGAAATGCATCGTAACATAGTAACAAACGAACCGTAACATACCATGTAATCTTGAATAAGTACCGGGAAAAACTGCAATAGATACCTGCCTATATACCTTCAGAAGCCGGTATAAAAAAATAAAGGAGAAAGCCATAGCTTTCTCCTTTACAAGTATTCTAACTGAATCTACTTTATGATTACAATTACAAAGATACTGTTTTTTTGACTAAAAGTCAAGCATCCGATGTATTATTTCATAGAAAATCTTTTTTATTTATCTCATTCTCTACCAGATACTCCACTTCGTGAGCTTCCGTCAATTGAGGTACCTCAAGCTTACCAAGCATACTGTCCAACACACTCTCCGGAAGCGGATATTCTCTTTCACGGTTCTGTTTTCGCCAAACGGAATAGTCTTTCTCAACATAAACCACTTTAACACGAGCCCCATACCCGGCAAAGAGATTGATAAGCTGAAAGCGCATCAGAGTAGTAATATTAGTTGCATTCCATATGAAATCCTGCCCTTTACGCAAATAAGCACGGGCTATCTTTTTAGCTTCCTGCACCACCCATCCATTTGCCGATTTGTCAGTAGGACTCAGTTTATTCTTCCGGCGAATATCATCCAGGCTGATAACAGGAAGAGCTATACCGGACGTTTCAAGATAATGATCTTTTCCCATTCCCGGTAACCCGGATAACAGAACAACATTACACTTAAACTTTTCATACGGAATGTAATCTATATAGCTTTCTTCCGTATGAAAGTAACGAAAACGGGCATGATCAGTGGTAAATTCTCTGCTCTTTTTCCAGCACCCCTGCTCACGGCAGAAGATTTCAAATAACTCCAGCGATTCCATCAAAGTATTTTTATCCTGACAGATACGTCCTTTTATATCAGCTTCGGCAAGTAAACGGAGTTGCGAAGTGTCCACTCTGAAAGCTGCCTTGGCAACCTGTCTCACAGGATCCTGCTTTTCCATCAGCCATAAAGGGAGCCCGTGAAACCTTACAAGTGATGCTATCTTTTCACGAATGATAAAAGGAGTTGATGTATCCTTGTACAAAAGCGTACGCACAGTATATTCTCCCTTACGGGCATGCCCTTTGGCAGTGACACTGCCATCTTCCTCAATGACTGTAGTAGAACGTTTTTCTACATCATGCAGTAGTGCAGCCGTCCAAAGTATTTCCTTGTCCTGCTCTGTAAGGGCAAGATAGCCGGGTAGTTTCTGTAATTCTTCTATCACCCGCCAGGTATGTGTAGCCACATCTCCTTCGGCATGATGAAACTGGTCCTGAGGAATCCCATTCATATCGCGTAACCATTCGAATTGTAGTTCGAGCGAGCTACGATCTTTCTTATCTGTTAATGTCCAAATCATATTTTTCTTTATTTTCATTAAACTCCCAGAAAAGCCGGGCACGCTTCCAGTGACGTGTCCAATGCTCATCTGTTTTCACATGTCCTTTGCGCACATACTTAAATACATTGTGTGCAAATTCGCTAACCGGATATTCATCTGTATTCCGCACTACCAACCCTTCACGCGTACAATCTTCTCCGGTAAAAGGATCTTTTGTACCAAAGGCTCCCGGTTGCCGGGCAAGCGTAAGTATCTGCTGCCGAAATTGTTCCTGAGGAAGTTCTGCAACGGACTCCAATCCCAATTCGGGAACCGTTGGCAAATCAAACATAGCAGCATAAAACTTTACCTCTTCCCAGGATAACCATTTATCGAGGCAACGCACGGCAAAAACATAGAAATACGATTCTAACCGTTTGTATTCAATAGAGTGAACAGCATACAGATTTTCACCAAATAATTCAAGACTGCCCAAATCATGCTTCATTAATTCCCAACGCTCACGCAGTTGTCGTGTCCATGGAGAAGTAGCAGGTGCAGCATGTGACCGTGCAAATACGCCGACGCTGTTCAGGCAATTATTCTCACCGTCCAATTTTTCGGTATATACAAGCGTGTCAATCCGCTGGATATCTTCCCAATAAGTATGGTTGATGCGGTCGTCACTTGTAGTTCCCGGTGAGAAAGGAAAGTGATACGTACGACCATATTTTTCTGATAACATTTTGTTTTTATTTAATTATTCTTTATTCATTCTTACGATACGGGGCATAAAACGCCCTTGTATCTCTACCAGGTTTTCCTGTGCCCGCATCACTCTTTCGATGTCCTTATAGGCAAGAGGCATCTCTTCCACACTGCCTCCGATAAGGGTTACACCCGCTTGTACCAGGTATTTCTTTAAAGCGGACTGTGTGAAGGTGCTTTGGGCCTGTTGTCTTGACATCGCCCGTCCGGCACCATGAGAGGCCGAAAAGAGAGATTCACGTACTCCTTTACCACAGACCAGGTATCCGGGAGTAGCCATACTACCCGGAATAAGTCCGGGTTGGCCTTTATAAGCCGGAGTAGCTCCCTTGCGGTGAACAATGGCAAAGTTACCGGGTGCTATTTCCTCCTCCCAGGCAAAGTTATGGTGATTGCTTACATTAGCAACCGGGATCAATCCCAAGGCTTTGGCAAGATTAAGATGAATCCTTTCGTGACAAGCCCGAGCATAATCTCCGGCAAGATTCATACTCATCCAGTATGCTTGTCCCTCTTCCGAATGGAGATCAAGCCAAGCAAAACACTGGGCTTCGCGAGGTAATTTACAAGATTCACGTGCCAGAAAACTATAATGTTGTGCAATAGCAGCTCCTAATCCACGTGAACCTGAATGAGACAACAAAGCAACATAATTCCCGGCAGGTAACTGTAAAGCATTGTCCGCCTCCAGTTCCAGTTCTCCGAAGTTCACAAAATGATTCCCTTGTCCCGATGTTCCTAATTGTCGGACAGCCTTCCCATGTAACTTTTGTAACAGGGGTGTCAATCGGAATTCTTCTCTGTCCAACACTTCATGCTCCTGTGTAAACTCTAATCCACCATCCATACCAAAATGTGTGTATTCCTTTAACGCCACTTTTGTCTGATGAGCATATCGTTTCAGAAAATCCGGCTTCGCATCAAAAACCGTCAAACTCATCCGGCAGCCAATATCCATTCCTACGGCATAAGGTATTACTGTGTGATCTGTTGCCAATACACCGCCGATAGGCAAACCATATCCGGCATGTGCATCAGGCATCAACGCTCCTGCCAGTGTTACCGGGAGACGCATGGCCAGTTCCATTTGTTGTTTGGCGGAACTTTCTATAAACTTGTTACCGTAAGTTTGGTAGACCAACGGCACTTCTCTCAGATCATAGACCTGAAACTTCCTTTCTATAATGGTGGGAGAGAAGTGTTCCGCCAGTTTCCCCCATACTTCATCATTTTTATATGCTTCGGGATTATCAAGCACATTTGCTAAACGAACCAGAATTTCTTCTTTACTTTCATACTTGCAATGTTTGCTTACAATGGCAACAGCCAGACTGCGTGCCACATTATTTGTATATCCCAGTTTGCTTAAATCTTTTAAACGTATTCCCATGATTTCTTACATAGCACACTGATCTCATCCCCGGAATAAACATATAATGTTCCGGAGTAATGAGGCAATATGCCTGTTAGCAGTGCAGAAGAAGACAGAACATAACATCCCCGCTTCACCACACTGAAGTGATTAAATAATAAAATAATAAGATTGCAGGACTAATCAATTTTTCTCCGGCAGCAGTTTCACGGAGTGTTCAGATAATAAAATTACTGGGGCTCTTCATCCCGATGAGCCGCTTAGTCCTGATTTTGATGTGTTATTTCTCCAACATAATTAATACCCTTTCCATAGTTTAAAGGGTGAATACTAAATTTATCGTTGCAAATGTAATTCATTTTTTAATGATAGCAAAGCGAAAGAAAATAAATTTAAAAATAATCGCTGCAAGGTTTGCTATTTTAAAATAAAGCTTTACCTTTGCACCCGAAATCAAAAAAAGCATAATACTAATGCACTCTTAGCTCAGTTGGTAGAGCAACTGACTCTTAATCAGTGGGTCCAGGGTTCGAATCCCTGAGGGTGTACAAAAAGGAGACTATTTTTAGCCTCCTTTTTTATTTGTCTTAAGTCGACAAAAAACTTTAAGACCAATAAGAAAACTGCGTCGCTAGCACATTGATAATCAACCAATAAAAGAGTATACACTTTTGCATATTAAAAATGTACATTCTTGTTATGTATCATTGTACACTTTTGCAATACATAAGTGTACACTCTTGTAATTCCCCTTCATACAGGTTAGTGTAACGCCTTCATTTCTTTCCGGGAAAGAGTATAGTTATTCAGGTAAAAATGTAAATTTAAAAATATAAATACTACCTTTGTTTCATTGTTACTATTTTAAAATTAATTGAATATGAAAAAATTAGTTTATCTGTCGACTTCAGTAGTATTTTTATTGGCTGGCATTATTTCATGCAAACAAGCTCCAGCCACTCAAATCATTAACGGAATCGTGTATGATGCAAGCATGAACAACCTGACAATTATCTCTGATCAGGGAGATACGGTAAACATCAGCACAATGGATGCCAATCCACAGAAAGTGCCCGGAGTATTACTCAATGATTCTGTCAGAGTAACCTGCACCCATGAAGATATAGACGGAGTTAAAATTCTGAAAGCCGACGAGCTAACAATTACCGTGCATTCTCCTTATTACTATATTCAGGGAACCTGGCTTGAACCCAATCCTATAAATCTCAAAGAGATGCAAGGATTCACACTCAATCAAAACGGAACGGCCAGTTCTGTGAATATGGCAACTTTACTGATAAAAAACTGGAATCTGGATAATTGGACACTGACTCTGCGATATGAAAGTATTGGCAACAAACAGACCATTACAGGAACCGATACCCTGAATGTAGTTAAAATCGATGCAGATTCACTCATTCTGGCCAAAAAGGCAGAAGTAGTGTGGCGACTGGCAAGGCAAAAGTAATCAGAGATCCTACCGTAATTCATGAATACCTTATTTATATTGTCATACTTTTAGTGTTGGCACGTATCCTACTCAAATGCTCCGATGAAATACCAAGATAGGAAGCAATATGCCGCAACTGTACACGCTGTAAAATCTCCGGTTTCTCTTTCATAAGCCGGAGATAGCGTTCGGTTGCCGTCATAGACAAACTGGAAATAAGGCGATGTTCGGTTCCTACAAATTCTTTTTCTATGAATTTCCGTGCCCAATTGCATACTTCCAGATCTTGCTGATACAATTCATGCAACTGTTTTAAATTCATTTTGTACAACACGGAATCCTCTAAAAGCTCTATCGTCTCATACCCTTTCTCACCATTCACATATCCCTGAGCAGATATAATAATATCATTTTCCTTCCCAAACCAGATTGTAATATCTCTTCCGTCCACTTCAATATAGGCCCTGGCGATACCTTGCTTTATCAGATATACATCACGTTCGATCTTATCTTTAGTGAACAAAATAAATCCTTTAGGATAGGAAATTTCATCCCATATAGACTCCAATTTATTCATTGTATTCTGTAAAATGGTATCCTTTGAAGGACAGGAAAATGATGTAATATCCATAACATGACTATATTTTGTCCGACAAATATAACTGATTTTATCTATTAAAATACTTAATTGATAATTATCAATTACTTTTTCTAACCAAGCTCATATCTTTACTGAAAATTTTAAATAATTAAATTATGGCATGGTTATTATTGATTGGAGCCGGGCTACTGGAAATAGGATGGCCTTTGGGGTTCAAACTGGCAAGTATTTATGAGAAATATTTCTATTTATTCATCACCATATCCATTGTTTCTATGGGAGCAAGTGGTTTCTTGTTATATCTTGCACAGAGAACAATTCCTATTGGCACTGCATATGTCATCTGGACAGGAATCGGAGCAATAGGGACAGTTCTTATCGGTATCTTCTTCTTTCATGATTCAACAAATATATTCAGACTGTTGTTTGTACTGCTGATTCTGACAGGAGTAGTAGGACTGAAAATGGTACATTAGAATAAGCCAGAAACAGAAAGAATCTATTAATAATAAAAGAAAATCCGTTGTATTTATTCAAAATACAACGGATTCTTTTATTTTACAAAATGCTTGTACACCCTCAGGGATTCGAACCCTGGACCCACTGATTAAGAGTCAGTTGCTCTACCAACTGAGCTAAGAGTGCTTATCTTCTCATTTGCGCTTGCAAAGGTAGATTTTTTGTTTTATTCAGCCAAACAAAACAGGAACTTTTTTAGCCGTTTTTATTGCTTTCATTCGAATTCATACAGATCTGATGGCGTACTTCGCTTTAATGCAAGCAGTTGCACATCTTTACCTACAATGATTCCTTTGTTCTTTAATTTCCATTCCACAGTCTTGTATGCCAATTCCGGATGATTATTATCTTTACTCAGGTGGCAAAGCCAGATATAACGTAGATCTTCGGTAAAGTTCTCTGCCAGGAATTCGGCTGTTGCTATATTACTCATATGTCCCGTACCGCTTGATATACGTTCTTTCAGATATTGCGGATAAGGTCCCATCTTCAACATCTCTTCATCATAATTGGCTTCAAGAATCAGGTAATTGGCTTTGCGGATGTATTTGGCAGCGGTAGGAGTGATCTCGCCAAGGTCAGTAAGGAAAGAGAAGATCTTACCATCTATCTCAATGCAATAACCCACATTATCTGTTCCGTCATGAGGGACTTCGAAAGACTCTATATGGAAATCCTCCAATTCCATCGGCTGTTCCTTTTCCAGATAACGGACAGAAGAATGTAACTTCTCCGTCATACAATAACTCTTATTAATTCCGGCATGAACACGAGCCGTTGTATAAACCGGAATATTCAGTTTTTCCCCCAAATGTCCTACAGCTTTGATGTGATCGGCGTGATCATGAGTCACAAACACAGCACGTATGGACTCCATTGCTACATTAATGTCTCTCAGTGTCTTTTTTATCGTTCGTATTCCAATGCCGGCATCGATTAGTATTCCATATGTATCAGTACCCAGATAATAGCAGTTTCCACTACTGCCACTTGCCAGGCTTATAAATTTTACTTTCATTTCGTATCCTTTTCTTTAAAATGCAAATTGCCGTCAACTTTTGTGGCAAAGTGACGGCAAATATACACAAAAAAGAAGAAAATAAGCCTTATGCTTTCTTCTTTTTGTCGATGGATTGGGTGATTTTAGCGAAAATAAGAAGAGCAATAGCTGCTACCAATCCTATACCCGCAAAATAATACCAGATATAATGAGCATTCACACTGGCAGCCTCCCATGCTTCATGTGATTCAAACAAAATTGGATCCGGACAATATTTCGTTAATAAAATACCAGCCAGCCCAAAACCAAAGATAGAAGAGAGGAATGAGTGCAGATGACTGAATCCCAGATACATTCCTTCTTCGCCTTTAGGTGCTTGTAAAGAGAAATATTCAAGATAGCGCGGAGAAATAAAACATTCAGCCAACGCCTGTATTACAATACCAACAATCATCATTAAGGTAATATTAGTCATGCCGGATATTATATCATTTCCAAGCAGGTTACCACAAGCCATCAATAATGCTGAAACCGGAATCAGAAACATACCGATATTCATAGAAGTGATAGCGGTACGCTTTGCCATCAACCGGGTAATAAAACTGACACAACAAACCACCACAAAAGGATTAACATTAGCAATCCACCCCGGCTTCGCTGTTTCGCCCGCCATACGAATAACATACTTCGGCATAGTGGCATACAATTGTTGTTGCACCATCCAGAATCCGGTAATGATTAAAATAAGAATCAGTAATCGCCAATTAGTCATGATTCGTACAAAACCACGCCAGATTTCATGCATACTTTTTCCTTCACCCGCCGTATGTGTTGATTTATAGAAGAAAATCACTGCCAGAAGAGCAAGCAATGTCATGCCACCGGAAAAATAATTGATGTAAATATACGCCTGCTCACCTATAAAGTTTCTCAGTGGATCAATAATGGTTTTACCGGTGAAAGCACCAATATTTACCATCATATAGAAAATGGAGTAACCCCGTGCACGTGTAGCTTCTGTTGTCTCTTTGGCTACTGATGCAGAAATGATAGATTTGATAAAAGAGCCTCCTATCATAAGTATAGTCAGGACAGGAACTATCATCCAACGGGCATTGCTGTCCGGCAAACCGGAAAAACGGGTTACTTCACCATAAGTAACCAGCCCCGCCGATTCAAGCAGGGTAGGTAATACTCCTAATCCCAAATATCCGATGGAAAGAAGTGAAAAGGCAATGATCATAGACCGTCGGAAACCTATCTTATCAGCATAAGCTCCCGAAAAAATAGGAAGTAAATACAATCCGCCGGAGAAAAGACCGGATATCATACTTGCTTCTAAATCATTAAAACCTAAAATACTGGATAAATAGATCGTGAGAACGATAAACACAGCATAATAAGCCATGCGTTCAAACAGTTCGACTGTGTTGCTGACCCAAAAGGCTTTAGTGAATCCTTTGGTAGCACTTTGAGGGGAATTGTTCATGTAAATTTTCTGTTTTTATGTATTAATTCAGCGCAAAGATAGTCTTTTTTGGCTATTTATATGTACATTTGTCAGCAATAACACCTAAGAAATAGTGAAATGAGAATAGCTGTAGACTTTGACGGAACCATTGTAGAACATTGTTATCCACGTATTGGCAAGGAAATTCCTTTTGCGATTGAGACCCTGAAACTGTTACAACGAGAGGGGCATTGGCTGATATTGTGGAGTGTACGCGAAGGCAAACTCCTGGAAGAAGCTGTAGAATGGTGCAGGGCACGAGGCCTTGAGTTTTATGCAGTGAACAAAGACTATCCGGAAGAAGAAATGACAGATAAAGATTATTCCCGGAAACTAAAAGTAGACTTATTTATTGATGACCGTAACCTGGGAGGACTTCCCGACTGGGGAATTATTTATCAAATAATAAAAGAGAAAAGAACCTTTGCCGAGATATACAAGCAAGAGCCTAAAAAGAAAAGAAAATGGTTTTGAAAATAAAAAATACCGCAAGAGAAATCTTCCCATATTAAGATTTCTTTTATGCGGTATTTTTGTTGAGTGAAAAGAAAAATGCTATTTATTGTTTTTATGCCCATAGCCATATCCGTAACCGTACTTGCCATAAGCATATTTTTCATCAGACATATTGTACCCGTTTACCAATATGGAAATACGATTCAACTGACCACCTGATTCCAAATCCCGTATGATTGACAAAGCCTTTTTGGGTGTATAATTCAACCGGCATACATAGAGAGTGAAGTCCGTTATCTTTCCAAGGCTCAATGTATCACTCACCATACCTACCGGAGCCGAATCGACGATAATATAATCAAATTGTTTACGCAAATAATCAAAGGCTACCCTAAGTTTTTCTTTTTCCAATTGTTCTGCCGGATTGGGAGGTACAGGACCTGCAGGAAGCACAGACAGGTCTTTATGAATGCCGGAAGGATAGATAATGCTATCCAGGGACACTTCACTCCCGGAGAGGTAATTAGTCATTCCCTGTTCGTTTCTAATCTTAAAAAATTCAGCGAGTCTCGGACGACGAATATCAAGCCCCACAATTAATACTTTGCATCCCAGGAAAGCAAAAGTCAGCGCTAAGTTTATACTCGTAAAACTTTTACCTTCAGCACTCATCGTAGAAGTCACAAGAATACATTTCTTATCATCTCCTTCGGCCATAAAACGAAGGTTACTGCGCAAACGCCTGAATGCTTCATCTATTACATCATTCCGACCGTCTTCAACTTGCTGTTCCGAATCATTCATTTGTGGAATAGTCCCCACCTGTGGTAAACCAATTGCTTCCAACTCAGATAGTGACGTCAATTTAGTACGGAAAATTCCTCCAAACAGAACTATTCCGGCAGTAAGCACAAGAGACATGAAGCTCGCTCCGGCATAAATCATCATACTTTTGGGAGCTACCGATGCATCAGCAGCAAGCGCCGCATCAATAATACGTGCTTTATTAATAGTAGCAGCCAATGAGATAGCAGCCTGTTCTCTGCGCTCAAGTAACATCAGATAAAGATTCGCCTTAATTTGTTGCTGACGGTCGATGTTATTAAATTCTCTCTCTTGTTTGGGCAAATTATCTATCCGGGTATTAAAATAGTTTGTTTTCTGCATAATATCGTCACGCGCTATCAGTAAACCATTTTTTATTCCCGAAAGCGAATTGAGCACATTCCGCCTTAAAGCGTCAATCTTAATACCCTGGTTTATAACAGCCGGATTATTCTCTTTCATTATATGCAACAATCTTTCACGCTCCAGCAATTCTTTATTATACTCATTTACTAATTTGGCAAGTTCAGTATCTGCAATTCCGGTATTAATGGGCAATAAAGAAAAAGGGTGGTTACTATCTTGCAAATATTCATAGATATAAGCAGTCATGTTCAATTGTGTTTCTACATCAAGCAATTTCTTCTCGTATTCATTATTTGTATTAAGATCAAGTACCATGTTGGTTTTTATATCACTAAGACGCTCTTTCAGTTTATAGCGTTCCAGATTCTTGTCCACAAAGCCCAGTTCACGACTGATACTATCAAGCCGCTCTGTTACAAACTGCAAAGTATTTCCTGTCACTTTGTTTTTATCTTCCATCGCATCACGGTTATAAATTTCAATCAATCTGGAAAGGAAAAGCTCTGCTCTGCGCTTACTGACATCCGTGTATGAAAGAGAAATAATCGATGTTTTCTTAGAAATGGTACTAACGGAAAGACGTGATGCGCAACTTTTCACAGCATCTATAGGACGGCAAATCATAATTTTCATAGTTCCCGGCCATTCACTCTGGTCGTTGGTCATACGAAGCATCACTTTTCCTGCGGGCGTTTCAACAGTAACCGGAAACCCTGTAAACTCAGTTGTCCGGCAAACATCATTTAATGCTGCAGTCACTACATATCCTCTTTTCTTACTATCAATTTCCAGTAGCAAAGTTCCTGTCAAAGTATCCATAGCCGCTTCATCAAGAATAGCAACCAATGGTGAAGCAGTATCTTCTACGTATCTGAAGTTTTTTCTGATGCGATAAGTCGTATGCAAACGAAGCTCATTGACTACCTGTAAAAGGGTAGAACGCGAACGTAGTATCTCCATTTCATCATCAATCTGAGTTCCTGTATTAGGAAGTTGGGTATTTGCCATGGCAAAAAGTTCGTCAACTACTTTATTCTGATTCTCTGTCTCCTTAATAACAATGGAAGCAGAGGCCTGATAAACAGGAGTTACTAAATGAACATAAATAAAAGCAGCAGCCAATGCCAGAATAAGAGAAGCAACGAACCACTTCCATCGGGCAAGAAGTTTGTAAAAAAGCTCAATTAAATCAATCTCCTGTTCCTGAACAGGGTCATTCGTCATTCGGTTATTTTCCATAATCTTTAAATTAGCGAAGTATGTTAACAATCAATCCGGCAAGTGATATCAGAATAGAAGTAACAGAAACCAGCAATGTAGTAGAAGAACCGATATTGGCACTTTGAGACTTTGCTTTATTAGGTTCTACATATACAATGTCATTCTGCTGCAAATAGAAATAAGGTGAGTATATGATATTGGCATCATTCAGATTCAGTGTAATAATATGCCGGTGAGAGTCGATGTCCTCTCTCATGATTCGTATACGATCTCTTCTTCCATAAATCGTGAGATCGCCCGCCATAGCTAATGCTTCAAATACATTTATCTTTTCGTTAATCACCGTATACATATTGGGGCGATTCACTTCTCCTATGACAGATACTTTATAGTTTATCAAACGGACGGTAACAATGGGTGGTTCTTTCAGGTACTTATGCAACTGTGAAATAATCATTTCAGAAGTCTGTTGTGTTGTGAGTCCGCCTACTTTCAATTGTCCCAGAACAGGGAAAGAGATCTCCCCTTCATTGTTAACGAGATAGTTTTGCAATGTAGGTTGGGAGACAAGACTGGAAAGGCTGTTGCCCGACTGGGCAGAAGGAACAATCAGATTGAATGGCAAAGCTGCTTCCGGTTCGGGGGTACTGACAGAAATGGTTATTAAGTCTTTTGGCATGATCCGGGCATCAAAAGCCACGGAAGATTCCGGTATTTCTACACTTTTCTCTTGTAAATAGACAACCCGCCTGCTTGATGCACAAGACATGACAACAAGACACAAAGCTACAACCATGGTAGCCTGAACTGCTCGATTCATTACTGTTTGTTCGTAGCCGGTGGTTCCCGCACCAGCTATTCTAATTATATATAGAAAGCGTGGGAACTGTTGCCATTATCTGTCAAGAGGTATCGCCAAACACCCGAAACACAAATAATGAAGCAACAGCCCACGCCCAACTATACATTCGTAGATATACAGCGAGCATGAGCGTTTTGTTGCTTATTATTCCAGTGTCTCTTTTGAAATTGGCGATTTCCTTGACAAGAATAATATCGTAAACGCTTCTAACTAATTAATATGTAACCATTTAGAGCCTTTATATAAAGTTTCTAAACAGACTGCAAAGTTAATGAATAAAATAGAAATGACAATGGTTTCATATAAAAAAACCGGCAGGAACATGATTAGTTCCTGCCGGTATTCTGTTTTCTTATCAGATTTTTATCTGATTAAAACTGAAAGAAGTTCTTAGCATTATTATAACTGATATCTTCAATCATTTGGTTTACACGATCCATTTCTGATACCGGAATTTCACCATTTTCTACATCACGACCCACCAGATTACATAACGTACGACGGAAATATTCATGACGCGGGTAGGAGAGGAAGGAACGGGAGTCGGTCAACATACCTACGAAACGACTCAGCAATCCTAATACGGAAAGAGCATTCATCTGTTTTTCCATACCATCTTTCTGATCGAGGAACCACCAGCCTGAACCAAACTGTATCTTTCCTGCAACAGTACCATCCTGGAAGTTACCCAGCATCGTGGCAATCACTTCGTTTGCACAAGGATTGAGGTTATAAAGGATTGTTTTTGTCAATTTACCCTTAGAGTTTAAGCGGTCAAGGAATTTAGACATAGCTTTTGCCGTAGTAAATTCACCAATTGAATCAAAGCCAGTATCAGCACCCAGAAGCTTAAACATCTTACTGTTGTTGTTACGGATAGCACCATAATGAAACTGTTGAGTCCAGCCCTTTTCCCAATCCATTTCACCAAATACCACTAACATAGCCGATTTAAACTTCAGAATCTCTTCCTTCGTCAATTCTGCTCCGCCATACACCTTATTAAATATAGCTTTGATTTCCGCATCTGTATAATCTTCGGCATAAAATTCTTCAATGCCATGATCTGACAGTTTGCAGCCTTGTTCAGCAAAGAAGTCATGACGTTTGCGCAAAGCAGCAATCATATCATCATATGTAGAGATGGTAACGCCACTCACTTCAGAAAGTTTTTCCATATAAGAACGGAAGTCTGCAGGAACTTCTACAGCCATTGCCTTATCCGGACGCCATGTAGGAAGCATTTTTATTTCAAATCCACTCTCACGTGTTTTGATATGATATTCCAATGAATCAATAGGATCATCAGTAGTACAAACCACTTCTACACGATAACGGCGCATCATACCGCGAGCCGAATATTCGGGTAAAGCTAATTTCTCATTACATTCATCATAGATCTCGCGGGCAGTCTTCGGACTCAGAATTTTATCAATACCAAACGCAGTCTTCAGTTCCAGATGAGTCCAGTGATACAACGGATTACGGAAGGTATAAGGTACGGTTTCAGCCCACTTCTCAAATTTCTCCCAATCTGTAGTATCCTTGCCGGTACAATAACGCTCATCTACACCGTTAGTACGCATCGCACGCCACTTGTAATGGTCGCCACCCAACCAAATTTCTGTCAATGATTTAAACTGATAATCATCAGCAACCATTTGAGGAATTAAGTGACAGTGGTAATCAATAATTGGCATCTTTGCCGCATGTTCGTGATACAACTTCTGTGCTGTTTCTGTCTGCAACAGGAAGTTTTCATCCATAAAGTTTTTCATTCTACTGTGTTTTAAGTATATAAAATAATTACTTTTTATATCGTAACCTATATAGTATTGATTGTAAAGCTAATAGGCTTGATTATCGTTTTAGTTTTATTAACCGTTATCGAACACAAAAGTAGAAAAATTACTTGTAGGAACAAAATAATTCGTATATTTGCAGCGAATATTTATAATATTTAAGTTTTAAAGCTATGGAAGACCAGAACTACACCATAAAAGATATAGCCCAGATGGCAGGAGTTTCTGCCGGAACGGTAGACCGGGTACTTCACAATCGGGGTGATGTATCTCAGAAAAGCAAAGAAAAAGTCCAGAAGGTGCTCGATGAGATCAATTATCAGCCCAATGTATTTGCTATCGGCCTGGCTGCCAAGAAAAAGTACACCATTACATGCATGATACCCTATTATGTAGAACATGATTATTGGCATTCTGTGGCAACTGGTATTGAACGTGCCCGGCAAGAATTACGTCCGTTTAACGTTAGTGTAGATTACTTGCATTACAAACATGGAGACCGAAAATCTTATCAGGATGCATGTCAGAAAATAGAGAAAAGCAACACAGATGCACTACTTTTAGCTCCTAATTTTCGGGAAGACACTCTTTCAATGCTCGCATATTTAAAAGATAAAAATATTCCGTTTGCATTTATTGATTTTGATATTGAAGAAGCTAAAGCTCTGAAATACATCGGTCAGGATTCTTATAAAAGCGGATATATTGCAGCTAAAATCCTGATGCGCAATTATCAGCAAGGGCAAGAATTGATATTGTTTTTAAATAATAACAAGGATAATCCGGCAGAGATACAGATGAAACGTCGTCTTGAAGGATTCATGAAATATATTTCTGAAGAACATAAAGACATTGCGATTCACGAAGTAATATTGAATAAGAATAATCCGGAAAAAAATAATGAAATATTAAGTGACTTTTTTCGGAAACATCCAAAAGCGACATTGGGGGCGGTATTCAACTCTCGTGTTTACCAGGTAGGGCACTACTTACGGGAAAAGGGACAGAACATGACTGGCCTGATAGGATATGACCTTCTAAGAAACAATACAGAATTGTTGAAATCAGGAGAAGTCACCTATCTTATAGGTCAACGTCCCGGACTTCAAGGCTATTGTGGCGTAAAAACACTATGTGACAACATCGTCTTCAAAAAATCTGTAGAACCGCTGAAATATATGCCGATTGATATTCTGATAAAAGAGAATATTGATTTTTATTTCGAATTTGAATAACATATTAATTTTATAATTTTGATTAACATGAAAGCATTAAACAAAGAGACAGCTCTTAAAGTACAACGCCCGGAGCGTATCATCCAATTTGGTGAAGGAAACTTTTTACGTGCATTTGTAGATTGGATAATCTATAATATGAACGAGAAAGCCGATTTCAATAGTAGCGTAGTCGTTGTTCAACCTATCGACAAAGGTATGGTGGACATGCTGAATGCGCAGGATGATCTCTATCATGTAAACCTCCAGGGACTGGATAAAGGCGAAGCTGTTAATAGTCTCACGATGATTGACGTTATCAGCCGTGCATTGAACCCCTATACACAAAATGCAGAGTTCATGAAGTTGGCGGAACAACCGGAGATGCGCTTTGTTATTTCCAATACTACTGAAGCCGGTATCGCTTTCGATCCGTCTTGTAAACTGGATGATGCACCTGCAACTTCTTATCCGGGCAAGCTGACTCAATTGTTATATCATCGTTTCAAAACATTCAATGGAGATAAGAGTAAAGGATTAATCATTTTCCCATGCGAACTTATCTTTCTTAATGGCCACAAACTAAAAGAAACAATCTATCAATACATTGAATTATGGAACCTGGGTGAAGAATTCAAAACATGGTTTGAAGAAGCCTGCGGCGTATATGCTACATTGGTAGACCGCATTGTACCCGGATTCCCCCGTAAAGACATTGCTGCCATCAAGGAAAAACTACAATACGATGATAATCTGGTTGTTCAGGCCGAAATATTCCATCTTTGGGTCATTGAAGCACCACAAGAGATTGCGAAAGAGTTCCCTGCTGACAAAGCCGGCCTGAATGTATTATTCGTTCCATCTGAGGCTCCGTATCACGAACGTAAAGTAACTTTATTGAATGGTCCGCACACTGTCCTTTCTCCGGTAGCCTATCTGTCGGGAGTAAATATTGTGCGTGAAGCCTGTGAGCACGAGGTTGTTGGTAAATATATCCACAAAGTAATGTTTGATGAGTTAATGGAGACACTTAACTTACCAAAAGACGAACTTGAGAAATTTGCTCACGATGTATTGGAGCGCTTCAATAATCCATTTGTAGACCATGCCGTAACAAGTATCATGCTGAATTCATTCCCGAAATATCAGACTCGTGACCTGCCGGGATTGAAAACTTATTTAGAGCGCAAAGGAGAATTGCCAAAAGGTTTAGTATTAGGTTTGGCTGCTATCATTACCTATTATAAAGGTGGTGTTCGTGCTGATGGCGCCGAAATTATACCAAACGACGCTCCGGAAATCATGAATCTGTTGAAAGAACTGTGGGCAACCGGTTGTACTCAGAAAGTAACAGAAGGTGTACTTGGCGCTGAGTTTATTTGGGGTGAAAATCTGAATAATATCCCAGGACTGGCCGAAGCGGTAAAAGCCAACCTTGATTCTATCCAGGAAAAAGGTATGCTGGAAACTGTGAAAAGTATTCTCTAAATAAGAGATCAAAATAAACAGGAAAGAGCGACTTTCATTTTGTGAAGGTCGCTCTTTTCTATTTTTAGTCATACAAAGAATTAGTCAATAGTAAGATCTTCAATAACCTCTTTTGACTGTTGGTTTACATCTTTCTCCACTCTGGGAGATGATAAAACCCAATAGCCCAACAATAATACAGCTATAATAATGGCTATAATAATCCATGTTCTGTTTTTCTCTTTCATTTTCGTTAGGGTTTAGTGAATTTTTATATGCTCAAAGAACAAACTGAAGATGAGTTTGTTCGAGCATACTTTTACTCCAAAACAAAATAACGTATTTAACAGTGTATTAAATACGTTATTTTATATCCCTAAAGTACGTACTTTTGACATGTAAGAATACGTACTTTTATATCAGGAAAATAGTATTATTTCTTATCTGTTAATATTATCGGCGATTTAGCATATAATTCGCTTCTCAAATGAAATTAACTTGTCATAAAACGCATTTATTCTGATTCCGCAGTCCGAAGTATAAAAGTAGTAGCACCAATCGTTATGATAGCACCATTTTCTATCCGGATACGGTCTTTATCATTTAAAATTTCATTCATTAGAAAAGTACCTGTCAGACTGGGAGCATCCCGAAGTGTATAAACCAGTTCCCCTTGCTTATTTCGTTTCACATTAATAATACAATGCCGACGATCCATACTCATATCACCAGTCTCGATAGGAGTGTTTATCATCGTGCCCACACAACGGCGCCCAATAACATTATCCCCTTCCTGTAAAGGTATTACTTGTTTGAAACCAAATACGTTCTCAATAACAACAATACACCCAAATTCATTTTTATGAGCTTCTTCATCAAGTATTTCTTCTTTTTGAGTCTCTCTCACTTTACTCTTTCCCAAACGAATACTAAACTGCTTACCGCAGTGTTCACAAACAAATACCAGAGATTGCCCTTCTGTATACTTAGTTTCATCAAAAGAAAGATAATTCTCACACTTAGGACAACGAACTCGTTTCATATCTTAAAGGATATAGGGGGATTTGTATTACTTAACCAGCAACCAAGCGGTTTTATAGGTGTCATTCTCTCTTAACTTCAAAAGCTGTTTTGTACCCTCTTCACGAGTTGTACACGACATTATACTTACACGGATCTTACCATCATTATTTAAAACTTTCGCTCCTGTAAATCCTTCAGCTTTCAATCGTTCTGCCATTACCTCTGCATCTTTTACACCAATGCCTCCGGCAACAATTATATGAAAATTACCTTCTGTCTGTTTTGATTTTACAACAGCTTCAAATGACGGAATCGATTGAGACTCATTTGATTGTACAGCAGCAGACGTTTTATGTACCTCTTCTGTAACAGGCTGAGCTACTTTCACCTCTCGTACCGCAACAGGTTTTGTTACCTTTTTCCCCGTTTTTTTAGAAGTACCGGACACTGCCTTTACCGACTGCTTCACATCCTTATTCATCACAACAGGAGTCATCGCAATAGATTTTCCCTCTATTTTTTCAAACAGATCAATCGGCAACAATTGAGCGTAATTATCTTTTTCTACATAAGTATTTTCAACCGGAGTGGAAAGGAAGAAGAATAGTACTACCGCAGCCACTATAGCCACCGCACTACGCACCATCCCACGATTGATCTTGATCTCATATGATTTCTTTCTTTCCTGAATAACAGGAACCAATACCCTTTCTTTTTCCTGATGTAAAACGGTCAGTTCCTTCATTTCGAAAGAATCAAGCCCATATAAATAAGGTGTAGTAATTTTATTATCATAAGGAATGAACTCATAAGTATCATGGATCGTATACCTGATTTCTCCAACATTATCCAAATCAACCTTACCTTCTTTATACAGCATAATGATCAACTCTGAAACCTCATCCTCGACTATCTTGGAGGCATCCGAGAAGTTCGTATCATATACAGCCATATAAGATTGTACCAACAACCCATCATTCAGCTTTAATTGCGGATTAAAACCAATGGTACGGGTAGGGGGAAGGAACATGTTCTCTTCTACTTGTATCGCAGGCGTATAATGAGCAACAAAACCTCCTAATCCGGGAACAATTACACAATCATTCTCCAATAATAATACTTCTATATGCTGTGACAACTCAATCATGAGTGCAAAATTAACAGTTTTATTGAAGATATGCCAGAAAAAGGCATTTTTTATTACGACAATTTCTCAATTTCCCATAATCTTCATTTTTCCGGATTCAATTTAATATCTATCACAAAAATAAATCGTTACATAGAACGATATTGTGACAGAATATTTTCATAAAATCATTGATAAACAATTTCTTTTCGCTTTTTTTGAAGTTAAATAACGCCGCTATAAACATGGTATTGAGGCGTCTCCATGTATCTTCATGTAGAAGTTACGTTCTAAACAATAACCACTTTTCAAATGTCCTATTTCGGAGTTTATTCCCTACACATTTAAAAATCATTTTCTTTTCCTTTCAATAACGACTTTCCTAAATATTTGGAATTCCCTGAATTAGAAATTGAATATCTTCTGATTCTTTCTGCCCTCTATCCCCCTTTCTCCAGCAACAAATCAAGCGTCTTTCCAGTAATCCGACTGCTATTCAGTCATCATCATTAAGATGAGTTCAACTCCTTTTTCACCGATACACAAAATGAATTAATTCAGTCGTATTACAGGGAATGGAAGAAATAAAGTGAAAATAACCACAGAAGTACAAGCTGTAGACATGCTCACCCAAAACTATATATGCATTCTTTTGAATAGAAGCAAGACATTTAACAGTTACTATGGTACCTCAAATGCCTTAAGTCAAGATAAGGCTCTAAATAGAGCGCGAACTTTAAGTCTTATATATCTCAATATATTGGTCGGTGATAGTCGAATAATATTATGCATTTTCATATAATCACTATATAAATGAGGAAAACAATGTCTAAAATAATTAAATTTCTCCTGTTTGATTATTTTAAGGCTATTTTTCCCTGCGCTTATTCCTGTCACATCGTATTTAGATATATATAATGGAATAGTTTTGTTTGTCTTACCATATTTAATAGTTGCTTTTATAAGAAAACATACATCTGCTGTAATTTTAAGTGCTTCATCATATCCACCTAGTTCTTTTATTGTAGAAGTACGAATTAAAGTAGATTGGTGACAGATCGTACGGTAGAGTAAAGTGTAAAGAGTAACATTTTTATCAGGCATTTCTGCCGATATTTGTTTTCCTTGGTTAGTTCTTAATATGCCACCAAATATAAAATCAGTATCCATTTCATATTCTTTTATTTTACTAAGAGTATCATGAGCAACAAATTCATCACCTGAATTCATAAATATAATGTATTCACCTCGAGCGTGGTCTATTCCTTTATTCATTGCATTATAAATACCGTCATCTGGTTCTGATATATAAAAATCAATATATTGTTTATATTGGTTTATTATTTCAAGGCTTTCATCAACAGACGCACCGTCAATAATAATAAATTCATATAAATATCTATTTTGAGAAATAACACTTTCTATCGTTTTTTTTAGACCACTAGCATTATTACGATTAACTGTTATTATACTTAAAATCATAACTATATTTTTTTTATTACCACACAAGGATTACCACCTGCTATCACATTAGGAGGGATCGTTCCACAAACTACACTTCCTGCTCCAATTACGGAATTATCTCCAATAACACTACCTTTCAATATAATAGTACGCGTTCCAATAAATACATTTTTCCCAATAGACACTGGAGCTGTTTTTACATGTTTTTCATCACTAAAACGATATATAGGTGTAATTGAATGCCAGTCAGAATCGGTAATCAATACATTACCACCAATTAAAGTATCTGAACCAATTGTTATTTTATTGAAAGCTGATATAGTAATTGCTGACATTCCTACATGACTATTTATTTCGATTATAGCTCTTTTGGTATTAGTTGTTATCCGTGAACGAGATAACATTCCAATGTTATTGGACTTAAATGATGAGTTAATTTTTACATCTTTTCCTATAATAATCTGAGAACTAGGATAGCGCATTAGATACGGTATTCCATAACATTCTATTTTCCCCTTCAGATTTACTCCTTTAAGCCATGCTAATATAGAGGTATATATTGAGCATATATTTATATAAATAGTAGAGCGTATCCCTGAGATATTAAGGAATATATAAGCTTTTGGATCATCTATAAATTTCTTTATTTTATTTCTCATATTAAAATCAGTTATTAATCTGAGTGTATATGTTATAGAGAGAATCGGCAATAGCTTTTCTATCGTGTCTTTTCATGGCTACTTCTCTTTCAGTAACAGATAATTTATATGCCAAATTATCAGACTCAAATATCGAACATATTTTATAGGCCAACATAGCTGCTTCTTCAAAACGATATAATAAGCCACTCTTTTGATCTTCAATTAAATCCATCATACCCCCTACATATGAAGCAACAACTGGTGTTCCTATTAATTGTGCTTCACATACCGAATTAGAACTGTTTTCTATGATAGATGGACACACAAAGACATGAGCAGACAGATATTGCCTTACCATTTCCTTTTCTGATAATGTACCTAAGAAATGGAGATGGCTACGTACACATGATTTATCAATTATAGAATTAAGATAATTCCAATAGGTAGATTGTTTGTATGCAGGTTTTGAAGTAAGGTCATCACCGGCAACATAAACTTGCGCATCCGGATATTGCTTCAATATGACAGGTAGCGCTTCTAAAAACTTGTGTAATCCTTTTATTGGATAATATACTTGACTAAGAAATATCGAATGTTTTCTACATTTGCTTATATCCCATTTATTAGTATAAAAAGAATCACGTAATGCTTCCTCACATTTGAAATAGCGAATATCTGGGTTTATAGCCCAACAATTAGAATAGTCCCATAAGGTACGCCCTACTATGTTTTTCATTTTTTTGATTAATGCAATTTCATAGGTACCTTTTTGGTGAAATTTTTCACGTTGATGTTTTAATGTATCTCTTTTTAAAACATCTCTTAAAGTCGTGTATTTGTCTATAACCTTGCTTTCTATACCTCCATAATAATATAATGCATAGACACTTATCAGTCCCTGAATAGAAAGTAAAGCATTATTAGATCCACAAGTATTAATATAAGAAAGCGAATGATAAAACTCTGAACCATGAATATGTACAACATCTGGATTGATTTCATTGTTTATATCAAAGAGTATCTTGTCCATATCATTTTGACTAACTGCTGAAGGTATCATGTAATATACGTATTTATCATATTTAATACATTTTACCTCTATTCCTTCATAAGGCGATATAATGTATAATTTTAATTGAGGATAGAATTCTTTCAATGCATTTTTATAAGAATAGAGCCATCCCCCAATCACAGGTTCTGGTAATCCTAATTCACGACAAATTTCTGGAAATGCAATATTAACTAACCAGACGACTTTCATCTCTTTTCCCATGGCAGCAAAGTCTTTTTCTTTTTAAATAACATATCAAATATTTCACTATCTTTCATTTTACTAATATTTAGATCGAGGCAAATAGCGACAGCAAGCCATATCATAAATGTTTTGGTGTTGAACGCATGTAATCCGAATGGAGCTAAATCAATTAATTGTATTATCAATATATACGCACAACCTTTAGATAATTGATTCGATGATTTTAATCCCTTATATATGGCTATGATGAATATCAATAAATATAGAATTAAATATATAAGACCTCCCTTTAGAATGATTTGCAGATAGCCGCACTCTATATCATTTCTATAGTCGTTATATTCATCATTTTCATCTTTATCAACTCCTGGACAATAATATTGACCAAATACCCCACGCCCTAAAATCAAATCCTTAGGGTTAGCCATATCAATAGCAAAAGCAAGAAAAACATCTTCACGAGTATCTTCTTTTGCACGTTTAGTAATATTAGAAAAAGTTCCAGAACTTTCTTGTATATAAAAAGAAATAGCACCTATTAATAGTATAAAACTTACAAGGATAGCAATTAATTTACTTTCAATAGATTTAATTTTTCCATTAATTACAATATTTATACTACCTATTAACATATATAGTCCAAATGTGAGCATTAAATTTCGCCGAGCAGTCAATGTCGCAACAAGAAATGCCAAGAATAATACTAACAAAGCAATAAAACATTTTTGAGATGAATGATATTTGTTAGTAATGTATATGAAACCGGCACCTATGGCAAATGTTTCCAAATAGAATTGCCTGAAACCGTTATTATACTCTATTATAGGAATGAAAAAAATAAATAGAAATAATACATTTACCATATAAGTAACGCCAATAAAACTCCGCAACAAATTCTTCAAGGGAAGCATCATAAGAAAAATCGCGAAATAAGGCAATATCGGATAAGGAAGCAGATAATTTGATTTTTGTGTAATTTCACTCACATCAGAACGAATAAACATGATTCCATTCCAAAGTAGAATTATTAAAAAGAGCCCCCATATCTCTTTCTTGCGATTAGCATTACTAAAGGACATGAATCTGAGCAGAGTAAATACAACCATTAATATACCTGATATGATTAGCAGTTTAAAAACAAAAATATTATACAATTGAAAATAATCTTCAGATAATATTCCGATTGTATAAATTATTAATCCTAACCAAAGTATAGAAAGGGTATCAGATGTTTTTTCTTTTATAATTACTTTATCCATATACCTTGTTTTTGTTTAATAATTACTTTATAATATTGCAAAGGTGCTAAAATTAAACCATTAAAATTAGCTATTATAGATGCAATAAGTATCGCATACATTCCCATATTAAATACATTACAGAAAAGAATGACTAAGGTAACAAATATGACTGGAGATATAAGACTTGATAAACATTGTATTTTCAAGGCCCCGATACCATTGACAAAAAAGACAAAAATAGATCCAAATATACTTGTAGCAAAATAAATGAACATCCAAAAAGAGAGGGTTGAAGAAACAGCAACAACATTTCCTATCCATATTTTGTAAATCCAGCCAGAGCAAATAAACATTAAAACTCCAATCAATAAAACGAATAGCCCAACTTTGAAATATTTCGATACTCCATTCTTTATCCATTGCATGTCATTTTGAGCATAAGCATTTGTTACTGCAGACCAAAAAGGTTGCAAAACAATCACGAATCCCATATTCAAGACATTAAAATATTTATATGCAATGTTATATTCTGTAACACTTTCCATCGAAAATAGACGAGCAATAAGTATATTTGCTGTTTGAAATTGAACAATAGCAGCAACTTGTATAATGAAGAATTTTACACCAAGTCCCAATAGCTTTCCCGCACAATTAAAATTAATGCTTTTTATAGAAGGACGGCAGAACTTATAATCATGAGTAAAATAAATGATAGAATATACTGTCCATACACATAAAGGAGGAAGGCATAAACCTAATGACAGAATAAACAACGAGCCTTCTATGCTATTTTTAAATATATATATAGATATTAAAATTAAAACTTGGCTAACAAATTCAATATAAGAAGAACGCGCAGGTCGTTGGTCTGAAATAAGTATTACGCTAAGTATCTTTATTACAAAAGAGATACAAAAATAAGCAATAAGTACTATTAATGCTAATTTTAGATCACTTTCATATGCAATATCTATTCTCAATAAAACTGTAATATCAAAATTAAGCACAAAAAATAAGAATATGACAAATACGAAAGTAAATATACCCATAAGTATGAAATAGGTAGTACTTACATAAATTTTAGCTATACTAAAATTAGAGATAGCAAATGCCTCCGCAAGCTTATTACGCAATCCATTAGTAAAACCAATATCAAAAAAACTCATCCAAGCAATAATGGAACTTATTGTTAACCATATTCCATATTGAACAGCGTTAACGAAGTCTATTGTAAGAGGAACGAGTATGAATGAACATAAAATACTTCCAATTCTAATTAAGAGTGAGAAAAATATATTCTTTTTAATTTGCGCGGAACGTTTATTTCCCCCCAAAATAGTTTTCCTAAAATATCGAATATATTTTTCCACAATGAATAATTATTTATTCTTCTACGTCATTTATAATGCACATAACTTGCTTCATATTCATGTCTTCAATAAGAGATTCTATGTAATTTATCGAACTATTTTCGGTACATGCCACCCGAGCAACAAAAATGACTCCGTCAACTAATTCAATAATAGGCATAGCGTCTGAATAACAAGTTAACGCAGTAGAATCAAAAATAATAAAATCATATTGCTCTTTCAGTTTATCACAAAGAGCTTTAAAATTGGCACTTAATAAGCTCTCTGATGGGTTATTTTTTACAGTTCCAGTTGGCAATATATATAAATTCTTATCTAACAATGAGTTTTGAATCACTTTCTCTATTGAAATATTATTGTTTAATACCTGATATAACCCTTCAGTATTCTTAATTCCTAATAAACTAGATAGTTCAGAATTGCGCAAATCTGCATCTACAAATAGTACTTTATGGTTAGTCTTTGCCATTGAAATAGCTAAATTGAGAGCGATAAAGGTTTTACCTTCTTTTCTTTGCATAGAACTAATCAATAATGTTTTTTGGCTTATAGAATTATTAAACATCTTATACATATTAGAACGAAGATACCTAATATCTTCTTCCACTACTGATGATGAATCATTTTCTTCAAACAGTATTTGTTTGTTTGCCGAATGTATTGTATTTGTAATTCTTAAATCAGATATTGATTGTAGTTCTGAAACTGTATTAAATTTATTTGCGAACATTTTTCTAAAATAAAGGAATAAGACAGGCAACAAAACTGTAAAAAATATCGCCGCAATAGCTATTAATAGCTTTTGGGGGGCAACAGGTTTATTATATGCAAATGCATTATCAATAATTTGCGCTTTAGGATTTGATACAGCCAATTTTAAGGCATTCTCTTCTTGTTGTTGCAACAAGTATACAAATAGAGCTTGCTTTATCTCCTGCTGTCGCTTAATCTCTATATATTCACGTTCTTGCAGGGGCATTCCTTTTATACGTTTCATGAAAATCTGTTCCTGCGTTCTCAAATCATCTCGAGCATATTCTATTCCCCTTTTTATACTTTGTATAGTAATCAATACACTTTGACGCGTTACATCAACTTGTTCATTCATCGATTCAATTACAGGGTTACCGGGATTAGTTGAACGCAATAACTTTAATCGTTCTAAGAGCAATTCATTATATTTTAGCAAAGATTCTACTGCCGATTTCTCCTCTATACCTAAGCTCATAGGCACTACCGCATATCTATTTTCTGGAGCTTTGAGAAAATCTTCAATCATCGCTATTACTGAATATTGTGTTTCTGCACCTATTAACTTTTCCTTAAAATCACTACTTTTTTCAAGAATAATTTTTGCTTCAGTTCCAATATCCGTTAGCTGATGATCTGTTTTATATTTTTCAACAGCTCTTTCTATAGACTTTAAATCTGATTCCATCAAATCTATACGTTTCTGTAGGAATTCAACAGCTCGATTCGTTTCTGCATTTTTTTCATCAATACCATATTTATTATAATATTTTATAATCGAGTTAAGAATATCTTTTCCCCGGTTGGTTAATATATCTTCTATCGCTAAATTTATGACATTCGATTTTTTGCTAGCTGCAACAATAGAGACCTCACGCATTAATCCTTCTGTAACTCCACCATATCCCGAAAACATAATTTCCATGGACAGATTCTTTCCACTTTTAAAAAATGGAGTTTTATCTAATGTGAAATCTCCAAATGTAGTTGGTATTTTTACAGGAAAAGTAGATGTTGTCTCACCTATTTTTTTTCTTTTGTAGATAGCTTTTACTTTTACTTGCTCATTTTTATCTATTTTCACTTCGAACTTAGTATAGTATAAGAAAGTATCAGCCATGTTAACAATATCGCTTTGTAAGCATACAGGAGAATTCTTATAATATTGTTCTTTTTGAATTAATCCTTTTTTATTATAGACTATATTTAATCCCAAATCTTTAACGGCATTATAAAGAATTGAATATGATTTCACAATTTCTAATTCATCATCTACAGCACCGCCTCCTACTCCAAGCATATTTCCAAAAGAAAGACCACGCATCATTGAGGCAGCCATTCCCCCCATTCCTCCCTTGGAGTCTTCCTTAACTAATATATTAGCAGATACTTTGAAAACCGGTTTTTTTATAAATATGTATAGAGCAGAAAAACCGATACAAATAAGAAATGAAAGAATAAATAATTTCCAATTTCTTATATATAATTTTATAAGATTGATTAATTCCGTTTTTTTTGTAGAATTCATAACAGTTAAGATTTGGAAGGTTATTTTACAAGTAAAGCAATTACTAGTGACGCAATTACAGAGACAGTACCAACTATAGTGGAGAATACAGAAATATTAAACTGAGAACTTTGACTATAATTTGCATTTCCTTTACGAGCCTTGTTAGGTTCCACATATACTACATCATTTTGTTGCAAATAATAATAAGGAGAAGAAAAGAGTTCAGACGAGGTTAAATCCAATCGCTGATACTCTTTTTTTCCATTATTATCACGAATTACTAACACATTAGTACGTTCTCCATATATAGTTAGATCAGACGCTCTACCTATTGCATCTAATATTGTTACCCGCTCGTTTGAAAAAAAGATCGTTCCAGGAGAGTTTACTTCACCTAGTACCGAAATTCTAAAATTCTGAATTCTAACTGTTACTAATGGTGATTTTGCATAAGCTGAAATTTTCCTCTCCAAATCTTCAGATAATTCATTACATGTTAATCCTGCTACTTTTATTTTTCCTAAAACTGGAAAGTCAATATAACCTTTATTATCCACTAAATAGGTTTGCAATACAGCAGTAGTAGCTACATTAGTCTCACCCACAGATTGATAACTAGTCAATGGAAGATTAAACACAGCTACTGCATTAGGATCTATACTAGAAACGAGAATTGTTAATTGATCATCTAAACAAATTTTGGATTCATATTTTTCTGCTTGATCAGTTAAACTCCCAGAAGATTGATAGCTATTAATATCTTGAAAATAGGCTATTCGATCACTCGTTCTACACGAAGTAAATAGAATAATTAAGCAAATAGTTGCTATTGTTTTTATATTCATTATGCTTTTAATTTTAGTATTCAACATTTTGATGTATTCTAAATTAAGAAAACGACAAAAATGATATTTTAGTATAATTTTCTTCTTAAAAATTTTCATACGTAATAAAAAATATAGTTTTTATGTTATCCCTTAATTCCACAGTCCATTTTCTTTAAACAAAGACAAAATCTTAACATGCAACAACTTACCAATCACCTTACCATATATAAATTTTCACTCATCCTCCTATTGTCACACGTAAAACAGTAACCAACAAACTTACTCGATTAAATAAGTATCAATCGTTCACAAATAGATATCGCCTCATATTTCAGAGAGAATTGAGGTAATCCATCAGTACAACAAATTGTTCTATATCTGAGCAAACGAACGTGGTACATTAGCATAAAAGGCACAGGGACATTTTAGGATTAGAGAAATATTGAGATTGACTACAAGATACACTATGCGACGTCTATCCCCTTTATAATTTTCACAAAGAAAAATGTATATAAAAAAAACAATGCAGGAAGAAAACACATATGACTAAGAAAATTTGTTTACCAGAGAAAATTTTGTCTTTCGGCCACCCCTAACCAATATTAGGATAGTTAAGAGAATGAAATTATCCAATACTATAACATAAAACAAGGAGTTTCTGAAAGACTGCCTGATATACTCAATAACACACATCTCGAAATCTTTTCCCAAACTGACTCCCTACCTGCCAATAAAGTGACTAATATTTCACTTATTAGTGTCAGTGCCAAATAGATCTAACAGCGCCAACAATGGAGGTTAATATTTACACCAATAGACCACATAAAACAATGAGGTTCACATAGCTGGAATCTTGAACTTATTCATCTGAACCGAATTCTATTAAGCGAAGAATAGCCTAAGCTGAAAAACCATGTTTATTATTAGAAAACAACAGAAAACATACTTGTACCAAAAACTAAAAGTGGTTGTTACGATCAATAATTTCGAAGATACTGAGTCTTTTAACTCTTTCTGATGGTATATACATCTTCTCATTTATAAAAGACATGTAACCTTCGGTCTAAACATGGGATTCATCATCGTAAAAGAGGCTAATTTCTCCTTTGGCGTAGGAGAGTATCAATTTGGGTTCTTACAATTTTTCAAACTTTGTGTTCATAAAACTGCGATAAAAATATACAATTGGGATGTTTGCTCATAGATCTATCCTATGTCAATGTAAATAAAGCTTCTTTTGTTGCCGCCTGCTTCCCCAACCCAGATAAAGTTTAAAGCCCTCCGAAGTAATACGATCAACATATGCACAAATCGTTGCGAATCCCTAATATTAGTTCTTCTCGCTTATTTATTCGCTTGTATATTTTGTATACTACGAATAAACGATATTTGTACAATATGCAAAAATACTTGTTAATCTCTTAATTAAGAGATCGATTTGATGAATCGAGAATTTAAATGTGTATAAATCGCACTTTTATGAATTCATTTTACAAATTGTTTGAAAGGTATCAAGCATTTGCTGAGCACATTTTTTCCATGTGAAAGTTTGTAATCGCTTTTGGCCCTTATTTTTAAGTTCTTCTATTTGAGATGAATTGTAACCTAATAATTTTTTGATAGAATTACTTAAATCATTTGAATTACCGGATTCAAATGTAATTGCTGCATCTTCTGCTATTTCTTGAAGCGAACCTGCATCAGAACAGATAATAGGTACATTATAGGTCATTGCTTCTAATATAGGAAAGCCAAAGCCTTCGAATCGTGAAGATATAACCGTGGCTAAGCAATTGGAATATAACGAGATTAACTCTTTATCATTTACTCTCCCAAGGTATAAAATATGAGAATCAGCATAGTTGTCTTCAGCTATTTTTTTTAAAAATAATGAATGCCCTTCTCCCTCTGGGCCAACTAAAACTAATTTTATATTGGGGTGACAACTTTGAATTTTTCTAAATGCCTCTAATAACACATCTAATCCTTTCCCTATATAATCAGTACGCCCCGGAGTAAATAGATATTGTTGTTGCTGCAAGCCCCATTTTTTTATTATTGAATATGTTTCGTCAAGGATTATAGGAGAATGCGGCGAACTTCCATTATAAATAACTTTAATTTGCTGGATAGGAATACTTAAAAAACGCTCCATATCTTTTGCTGTAAATGCAGACACAGCCGTAAATGCATTAGAACGTTTGATGGAACGTGGAATGCATATTTTTTTTCTAAATACAGTTCTTACTATACTATATTTGTTTTTTATATGATATTCTCCTAAGTCATGAAATGTAGTCACAATAGGAATGTTCCAATGACCCGGAAAATGGTTACAACCGCTTGGAATCCAGAAGCAATCAATATCTGGTGTTATATACTTTTGAGAAAGATATTCCAACCAAAAAGCTTTTTTGTATTGATTATCTAGATAAGGAATGTAGATAGCTTTAACAAATGAACTGTTTTCATTTAACACATCTTTCGCTTGTTGGTTACAAAACACAATCCAAGTTATACTTTTATCATATTCATAGATTGATTCTATCACTTTTTCGAAGCATAATTCTGCTCCAGCACGGCGATTGTACAGTGTATATATTGTCGCAATATTCATTGTTTTTTCTCTTTTTTTTAAGTGTTAATTTAATGTTTTTTTTGATATTCATTTTACTTGTCCCTTGTCATCCCTCCCAAAGATACTCCTTCTCTATATTTGTAAGAAATAGTTTTTTAATCGAAATAACATAAACCATGAGTATTATTATATTGAGTTAAGAATCAACAAATATCTAAATTCAAAACTTATACTAATGCAAAGAAACGAATAAAATTTCTCAGGACAAAACATTTATGCGGAAATTGACGTACATCTAAAAAGCTGAAATGTTACCATTTTGACTGAATACCCTCATCATAAGACTTTTACTCAACCGTATTCAGCTTTATCTCTGATGCATTATTTGAGCCATAATTATTTTGGTGATGTGTATAAATCTGTCTATGAAATCGACTCTAAAACATATAGACATTATATGAAAGTGAATAATATTATGATAAATCCAGCGATGTGCCAATTATCCAGAAAAAGCAATTGTAAAAAAAACGAATTCAATGGATAGTCGCAAAGTTGCCTATCTCTTGCTGCGGTGAATTAACGGGCATCCACATCCTGTAATAAATGCCTTAGAAACGCCTTTTACAGTGTAGTTGCACTGCGAAACAAAAGGCCCATCTCGAATGAGATAACGTATAAAATCCTTGATTATATTTATGATATTCCCTATTCACCAACTTTTGAAGAAAGTGCTACTCACTGATCAAAACACTTTATGAAATGATCATTGAATAAGATAACTCTTTCTACGATTCATGAGCAGAAAACATCCTTTTTATTGGTAAACTCAGCTATTAAGCAGCGCAATTTGTCATTGGAAGCAACTTGTAAGATACCAAACTATTATACACTACCAACCATGAAAAACCGCCAAAATTAATGAACAGTTTCAGAAATAGGTTTCATTACAGGAATGACATTCCTTTAAGAAATAGAATACACCACTAGATTTACCAATTTTGATAAGTTGATAAGGTTGTTGGATTAAATCTGAGATTAAAATAAAAATAAGAGTGTACAAAAACTAAATTAAGTAAACTCTAATAAAAGCTTCATTTTATCGTTTATAATAAAAATCAATGGAACTATTATATATAAACCCATAAGTGGATTATTATGAAAATTGTATATTGCATCTTTGATTGTTCATCTCCTGGAGGAACAGAACGCACCCTATTTTTACAAGCAAACTATTTTGCTGAAAAAGGAGAAGAAGTACATATTGTTACAACCGAAAAAGCCTCTTATCAACAGAATTCATATTATTTTTCTGATCGTATCTCATTTCATAATCTAAACATAAATTATAGAGAAGTAGACAACAGCTTATCACTTCGCAAGATTCTGAATAGAATCCAAAAAGGACATAAGCATAAAAAGAAACTTAATGAGTTGCTGTTTGCTTTACGACCGGACATTACGATTGCTATGTTTGGACATGAATCGTCTTTTTTATACCAAATCAACGATGGTAGTAAAAAAATCATAGAATACCATTTTTCAAGATATCACCGTAATATTGAGTTTTCTTCCGCCTCCTTTTGTAAAAAGCGGTTTGCATTATTCAAAGAATGGCGTAAATGCAAATTTATAAATAGATATGATGCATTTGTTGTTTTAACAAATCAAGATGCTGTAAATTGGAAGCAATTTAAAAATGTGTTTGTAATCCCCAATGCCTTACCATTCATTCCTAAAAAAAGCTCAAATTGTGAAAACAAAAAAGTAATAAGCGTAGGACGCTTATCATTTGAGAAAGGCTATGATTCTCTTATTGAGGCATGGAAAATTGTCACATCAAAACACCCAGATTGGGAATTAGAGATCTATGGTGCCGGACAAGAATATAATAATCTATGTTCGCTGATTAAGAAGTATTCTCTTACAAATATTTTCATCAATTCTCCTGTACAAAATATTGATGAAAAATATATAGAATCGTCTATTTATCTAATGACTTCTCACTACGAAGGTTTCGGAATAGTTCTCATTGAAGCTATGATATGTGGGTTACCTTGTATTAGTTTCGACTGTCCCTGTGGTCCTTCCGAAATAATCACTAATAATGAAGATGGCTTCCTTGTACCTGTAAACGATATATATGCATTAGCAGACAAGATATGTTTATTGATTGAGCATAATGCTTTGAGAAAAGAAATGGGTAAAAAGGCACGTCAAAACGTCATGCGATATTCTGTAAATAAAATTATGAAAAAATGGGATGACCTTTTTAAAAAAATGTTAAGTGAATAAAAGCTATATAATTAGTGACAAATTATCACGTTTCTATGATAAATGGAAAGGCATAATTTGAAAATTACCCGTTACAATATATACAAGTGAATGAAATAATTAAACTCAACAAAAATCATTTATGGAAATTGCAAATAAAATTAGTATTTATAATAGAAATCGTAAATACATCTATTTTGAAAAAAATATAAAATACACTCCATCTTCAAAAATTTTAGATGTGGGCTTTACAAATACAATATCTGATAATGGAAACTATATAGAAAAAAATTATCCATATCCTGAAAATATAACAGCATTAGGAGTTGACGGAAAGGATGCGTTTGAAAAGCAATATCCCAATATTAACACGATTCTTTACGACGGAAATATATTTCCTTTCCCAGACAACTCATTTGATATTGGTTGGAGTAGTGCGGTTATAGAACATGTTGGTAACCGAGAAAAACAACTCCTCTTTTTAAAAGAATTGTTACGGACCTGTAAAACTACTTTTTTAACTACCCCCAATATTGGGTTTCCAGTAGAAGTACATACTCGTACTTTCTTCTTACATTGGTTACCAAATAGACTTTTTGAAAAATATTTAATACTTGTAGGAAAATCCTGGGCTACAGGGGATTATATGCACCTATTGTCTAAAAAAAATATTATAAATTTATGTCGTGAAGCAGGGGCTAACAAAATTACAATACACGGGAATCGAATTTTAGGTTTGGTGTTAGATTATAGCATAATTATTGAAAAATAAGATAATACCTGGAATAATTATACCCAATTACAAATACTGTAAATATCAAAATAACTTCTTGATATTTTTGTTGTACCTATGAATAATAAGTAAACAAACCAATTCATGGCTAAAAATCAGAAAATTCAAAATAGGACCTCAAATATAACATGTAAAAAGGAGATTAAATAACATTTCTTTAATATTTAAAGAGTTTTCAATTATTAAGTATAAAAGATTGCAATAATGGAATTATTAGAACATATAAAATGTTTTTTAAGACAAAATAAATTTTACGTAACGCACTGTCAAACTCCCATAAATAATTGCCGCTATTGGTGTAGAGGGATAAAATATTATATTAAATCATATTATTATCATTTAGATAAAAGAATTACAGGAAATACTGTTTTTTTCATTATAGATCCCAATATTAGCCATCCGGGATTAGCTGATCGTTTCAAAGCTATTATTGGATCCTACTACATTGCATTGCAAAATGGATTTGATTTTAAAATAATATTCAACCATCCATTTGAGTTGCACCATTATTTGAGCTGCGCTGGAAATAAGAATTGGATTGCCAGTCTTGATGATTTGAGCTACAGTTTGAAAAATTCTCGCATAATTGCATATAATGGGGGAGGAAAGATTCCAAAGCTCAATAAACGTATAAAACAATATCATATTTACAGTTATATAGGCTATGATATACTCTACACAAATAAGATAAATGATCACAACAAACTTTGGGGAATACTATTTAAACAATTATTTAAACCTGCCCCCGTATTATCAGGAGCGCTAAAGGCGCTAAACCTAAAAGAAAATGAATATATATCGGTGCATTTACGTTTTATAAATGCACTAGAACAAGTCGAAGAAAATCAATTCAACTATCTCATTGATAGTGAAAAAGAACAATTAATTCAAAACTGTCTCATTGGTATAAGAAATATCATATCCGAATATCCTGGAAAAAGTATTCTGGTGTTTTCAGACAGTAATACCTTTCTAAAGCATGTAAAAAGAGAATTGCCTGTTGTCGTATTAGATGGAGAAGTTGGACATATATCATTTAAGAATAGCGAAGATATTGTATTAAAAACATTTGTTGATTTTTATGTAATGTCAAAGTCCTTTAAAATAATAAGAATACTAAATAAAAACACATATGCTACAGCATTCTCTTACCATGCTGCCCTTGCCGGAGGAAAAGAATGTATTGATTACCCAATTTAAAAGAATGGTTTCTTTATATAAAAATATCGAAATCAACAATAATTTCATGATAAGATCAAGTTCCGAATTAGATACTATTATTATTTTATGTTTTAAAGATAATATTACGTTTTACTGAATTTCATATATGAGTTATCATATAGAAATGATAATTTTATTAAGATAATATAATTTTTATAGTATTATTACGTTTCTATAAGTAATAAAAGCAAGGTAAATACCTGCAAATACAATTAAGATGATTAACAAGAGATACAATGATAAAAACTATTTCTACACCTAACCCTACTGATATGTGCATCATTGTTACGTATCGATGTCCTATGCAATGTCAAATGTGTAATATATGGAAGAATCCGACTCAGAAAGAAAAAGAAATAACCATTGCTGAAATAAAAAAATTACCGTCTGTAAAGTTTATAAATATCACGGGAGGAGAACCATTTATTAGAGAGGATTTAGAAGAGATTATTAAAGTTTGTTTTCAGAAGTCTCCACGAGTGGTTATATCAACCTCCGGATGGTTTGAAGAACGAATAATAAAGTTAGCTAAACGCTTTCCCAATATAGGTATACGTATCAGTATTGAAGGTTTATCACAAAAGAATGATGAACTTCGCGGAAGAGAAGGAGGATTCGATAAAGGATTGCGTACATTGTTACGACTACGAAAAATGGGAGTGAAAGACATTGGATTTGGCATCACTGTATCCAATCATAATTCAGCCGACATGTTATCCCTTTATCAGCTCTCGAAACCGTTAGGTATGGAATTTGCGACTGCAGCTTTTCATAATTCTTACTATTTCCATAAAGAAGATAATTACATTACGAATAAGGAAGAAGTTTGTAATAATTTCAAAACTTTAATTAAATGGCAACTGAAAGAGACACATCCGAAGTCATGGTTTAGAGCTTACTTCAATATGGGACTCATTAATTACATCCAAGACAATCCAAGATTATTGCCATGCGAAGCTGGTTTAGTAAATTTCTTTGTTGATCCGTATGGAGAAATATACCCTTGTAATGGGTTGGAAAATAAATTCTGGAAAGAGAGTATGGGTAATATTCGCCAAGCTTCTTCATTTGAAGAGATATGGTTTAGCGAACAAGCCGAAAGGGTACGTCAACAAGTACATAACTGCCCCAAGCATTGTTGGATGGTAGGAACTGCTTCTCCAGTAATGAAGAAATATATCCACCAGCCACTAAGTTGGGTACTTCGTAATAAATTAAACGTAATGATAGGAAAACCTATATCCATGGAATTGAAACAAAAATGAAGATTGTAGTAACCGGTACAAGAGGGATCCCTGGAATTCAGGGAGGCGTGGAAACACATTGCGAAGAATTGTTTCCACGTATTGCAGATGACAAACATGAAATAATAGTCATCCGCAGACCTAAATATATACCTTCAGGATATGAAGTAAAACATTACAAAGAGGTAATAATCAAAGATATCAAAACTCTACCAGGAAAACATTTAGAAGCAATTACGCATACTTTTATGGCCGTACTTTATGCATGGAGGATTCACGCTAATATTGTTCATATCCATGCTGTTGGTCCATCCTTAATGATACCAGTTGTACGGTTATTAGGTATGAAAGCAGTAATGACACATCATGGACCAGACTATGATCGCCAAAAATGGGGAAAGTTATCAAAAATCATATTAAGGCTCGGAGAAAGGATTGGAGTAAAGTATGCCAATCATGTGATCGTGATTTCTAAACATATTCAAAAAATGATTTCTAAAAAATATCCAGCCCAAATAAATTTGTCCCTCATACATAATGGAGTGAATCTAACATGTCCACAAGTCGATAATAACTATCTTGCAGAATTAGGAGTTAAAAAACAGGATTATATTCTAGCTGTAGGGCGCTTTGTTAAAGAAAAAGGATTTGACTTATTGATAAAAGCATATAAAAATAGAAAAGACAAAAACATAAAACTTGTCATAGCAGGAGACGCAGACCATGAGGATCGATATTCATTATCGCTAAAAGAAATGGCTCAAGAACAAGGGATAATACTGACCGGATTTATACAAAAAGACAAATTATCACAGCTTTATAGTTTTACTCGGTTATTCGTCTTGCCGTCCTATCACGAAGGACTACCTATCTCTTTACTAGAGGCCATGAATTGTAACTGCAATGTTTTAGTGAGCGATATTCCGGCTAATAAAGAGATAGGACTTGTAGAAAGCTGTTATTTCAAATGTGGTGATGTACAAAGTTTACAAAATGGCTTAGATAGAAAATTACAGGATACATGGATTCCATCTGAATACGATATGTCATTATATAATTGGAACCACATAGCTCAACAAACTAAAGATATTTATGATTCTTTAATGCAAAAAGCAATATTACAACCATGAATACGTTATATCTACAAATGGATATAAAGACTTTTTTAAATAATGCTCCGCTTACACGGAATAGTAACAGAATGGTAAAACGTATATTTGATATTGTAACAGCCATGATAGTTTTGGTGGTGTTTTTCCCATGGGCTTACTTAATCATAGCTTGTTGCATAAAAATATTTATGCCAGGTCCTATTTTTTTTAAGCAAAAAAGAACCGGAAAAAATGGAACTGTATTTTCATGTTATAAATTCAGAACGATGGATGCCAAAAATCGTTCTGATGAATTTGTAGATCCACAATTAAATAAATATTCTTTAGGTAATTTTTTACGCACCACAAGTTTAGATGAACTTCCACAGTTTTGGAATGTATTGAAAGGAGAAATGTCCATTATCGGTCCAAGGCCACATATGCTAGTACACGATGAAGAATATAAGAATAAAATAAAAGAATATTCTTTGCGATATGCTGTAAAACCAGGTATAACAGGATGGGCACAAGTCAATGGTTTACGTGGGGAAAGAGATATTAGAAGAGTAAAGATGCGTGTAGATTATGACTTATGGTATATCCAACATTGGTCTATTCTATTAGATCTAAAAATAATGCTTCGTACTGTTGGAGTTATGATAAAGAAATGACAGATGCCTATTATATTTACTAAGTTATATAAATTTTTCCCTGTATGTTTGCTATTTACAATAGGAAATATTTACGCTCAAGAATTAACAACATTTGCAGAGTGCGGAGTAACTGTACATGCAGGGGATAACACCCCTCTATGGCAACTGAGCAATCAGTACGGTCTATCTTCTGTTAAAAATAATGCTTATATCAGAGGAGGAGTATTCTACAATAAAATGCTCCGTTCATGGAAAGCAAAAGCAGGAATAGATATTGCTGTAGCAACTGGGTTCTCCTCCACCTTTATTCTCCAACAAGCCTATGCTGACATTCGCTATAAATGGTTAGGTATGTGGGCTGGTAGTAGAGAAATTAGCACAGATTTGCTAAATCAACAATTAAGTAGCGGGGGGGTAGTATGGTCGGGAAATGCAAGGCCAATACCACAAATTTGTATTGGTATCTTAGATTATGTGCATTTAGCACCTAAAGTACAGTTCAAAGCCCAAATCTCTTATGGATGGTTTACAGATAGCAAATATCAAGACAAACATGTTGGAGAAAAATATTACTATACAAGGAAGGTAAAATACCATCAGAAAAGTTTCTACTTACGTTTTGGACAACCTGCCGGACATTGGATATTTGATATCGGTATGCGTATGGATAACCAATTTGGCGGATATGCTCTAAGAGGCATTAACAATGGTGACTTGGGCAATAACTGGAAAGATTATTTAAACGCGCTTATTCCACGTAATGGTGGAGAAGGAGAGTATTTTGATGGAAATTATCTTGGTAGTGAGCATATTAAGTTAACTTATCAACATGATACTTCATCATTTTCGGTCTACTTGGAAAACTTCTATGATGATTTTTCCGGAATGGGGAAGTTAAATGGTATGGATGGACTTTGGGGAGTAGAATATAGAACTAATAACCAACAATGGATAAACAATCTTGTTTTGGAATATTACCAATCAACTAATCAAAGCGGTCCTATGCATGGTATTGACTTCTCAGAGATAAAAAAAACTGGGGGGGCCGATGATTATTATAATCATGTAGTATATACCGGATGGTCACATTGGGGAATAGGTATGGGCAATCCTTTTGTTGCTTCTCCTATCTATAATCGAAACGGAGACCCTACTTTCTTATACAATCGTGTTAAAGCAATCCACTTAGGATGGAGTGGTAACATTACTTCAGAATGGATTTATCGTGCTAAACTATCTTTTAACCGCACTTGGGGAACTCCATACAAGCCTATCCCTGAAATTTTAGAAAATTTTTCTACCTTTGCAGAGTTTAAATATATTCCAAGTAAATGGCGAGGTTGGAGCTTTACCGGTTCCGCAGCTTTTGATATTGGAGATATCTATGGTGATAATTTGGGATTTCAATTAAAGATTCACAAAAGTTTTTGATAATGAATTACATACAGACAGAAATTGATGGCGTATGGTTAATAGAACCTGAAGTATTTTCTGATAGTAGAGGATATTTTATGGAAGCTTTTAAAAAAGAAGAGTTTGAAAAATACATTGGGCCAGTAAATTTTATACAGGATAATGAATCTAAATCATCATTCGGTGTGTTGCGTGGTTTACATTATCAAAAAGGGGAATATAGCCAAGCTAAGTTAGTGCGTGTCATAAAAGGAGAAGTACTTGATGTAGCAGTAGATCTACGAAAATCATCACCTACATTTGGGAAGCATGTCAGTGTTTTACTAACCGAAGAAAATAAACGCCAGTTTTTTATTCCACGTGGATTTGCTCATGGTTTTTTGGTGTTAAGTGAAGAAGCTATTTTTACTTACAAAGTGGATAATGTATATACTCCACAAGCAGAAGCATCTTTATTATATTGTGACACGTCATTGGCTATTGATTGGCCTATAGCTGAGTCTCAAGTTATTATGTCTGAGAAGGACAAACAAGCTAAAACTTTTCAAGAAGCTGAATATTTCGTATAATCCATTCAAACAAAACATCAAAATATGAAAATTGCAATTGTAGGGACCGGATATGTAGGTTTGGTTACAGGAACTTGTTTTGCTGAAATAGGTGTAGATGTAACTTGTGTTGATACTAACAGTGAAAAAATAGAAACATTAAAAAAAGGTATCATTCCTATTTATGAACCGGGGTTGGAAGAAATGGTACTCCGGAATACAAAGTCAAAACGATTGCGATTTACAACATCATTGGAAAGTTGCTTAAATGATGTAGAAGTGATTTTTAGTGCAGTAGGTACACCTCCCGATGAAGACGGTAGTGCAGATCTCAGTTACGTCCTTGCCGTAGCCCATACAATCGGGCGTAATATGAATAAATATAAACTGGTAGTTACTAAAAGTACTGTGCCGGTAGGGACGGCTCAGAAAGTACGTAATGCCATTCAAGAAGAACTGGATAAAAGAGGAGTCAAAATAGAATTTGACGTTGCTTCAAACCCTGAATTCCTAAAAGAAGGAAATGCCATCAGTGACTTTATGAGTCCGGATCGTGTGGTAGTGGGAGTAGAGTCGGAACGTGCAAAGAAACTCATGAGTAAACTCTATAAACCGTTCTTATTAAATAACTTCCGGGTGATCTTTATGGATATTCCTTCTGCAGAAATGACTAAATACGCAGCAAATTCAATGCTCGCTACCCGTATCAGCTTCATGAACGATATAGCAAATCTTTGTGAACTTGTAGGAGCCGATGTAAATATGGTACGCAGCGGTATTGGTTCAGATACTCGTATCGGACGTAAATTCCTTTATCCGGGAATAGGATATGGGGGATCTTGTTTCCCGAAAGATGTGAAAGCGTTGATAAAGACTGCAGAACAAAATGGATATGATATGCGTGTGCTCCGTGCTGTAGAGGAAGTGAATGAAATACAAAAAAGTGCTCTATTTGATAAATTTCAGAAACTATTTGGCAATGATTTGCAAAATAAAACAATTGCTATCTGGGGACTTGCTTTCAAACCGGAAACAGATGACATGCGTGAAGCCCCAGTACTGGTACTTATCGATAAGTTGCAGCAGGCCGGATGTAATATCAGGGCATATGATCCCGCTGCCATGGAAGAATGTAAAAGAAGGATAGGGGACACCATTTATTATGCACGTGATATGTATGATGCTGTACTTGATGCAGACGTTCTGATGTTAGTTACCGAATGGAAAGAGTTTCGTTTACCTTCATGGGCAGTAATCAAAAAAACAATGGCACAACAAATTGTTTTAGATGGTCGTAACATCTATGAGAAAAAAGAAATGGAAGAACTAGGATTCATATACCATTGTATTGGGAAATAAGAAGATAATTGTGTATTTTTGCACAAAACTAAATAAATGATTAAATACATAGCGATATCGTTGTTGACGGTCTTGCTTATGGCGTGTAATAACACCCAAAGACAAAACTCTTCGGAACAAAATGAAGACATCAAAGCCAAACAACTATTACAAGGAATCTGGCTTGATGACGAAAGTGATATTCCTTTAATGCGAATCAAAGGTGATACCATTTATTATGCAGATTCACAGAGCGCCCCCATATACTTTAAAGTAATAAAGGACACTCTTTATACCTATGGAAATGAACAGACACGTTATCAGATTGATAAGCAAACAGAGTATACCTTTTCGTTCCATTCCTTAGCAGATAATATTGTAAAACTCCACAAATCAGAAGATCCCAATGATTCATTAGCCTTCTCCGGAAAGCCGGTTGAGGTTATTCCAACTTATACAGAAGTCACTAAAAAAGACAGCGTAGTAACATTTGATGGAATCCGTTATAGAGCATATGTATATATCAATCCTTCTAAAATCAGAGTAATAAAAACCACTTATTCAGAAGATGGTATCAGCATGGACAATATATATTATGACAATATTATGCATATATGTCTATATGAAGGGAAAAAATGTTTGTATGCCAGTGATATAACAAAGCAAATGTTCGAGAAGGTAATCTCCACAGATTTCCTGCAACAATCAATATTATCTGATATGGATTTTAAAGGTGTTGATCATAAAGGATTTCATTATCAGGCTATGGTCTGTATTCCGGAAAGTGCTGTATGTAATATTGTGAATTTATTAATTTCTTTTGATAAAAAGCTCATTATTTTTGCGAACAAATAATCGAATAGAAGAAAGAAAAAATGGAGAATATCGATAATTTACAGCATTGATATTCTCCATTCTCTTTTATACATTTATTGTTTTCTCCCTCTTGAACGATCTCCGGATTTCCGTCCACCTCCCTTACGAAAGTTTCGGGATCTACCACCACTGCCATTGCTTCGTGGATTATAAGCCGGGGCTTCACCTAATTCTGCAGGTACAGGTATTTTATAAATATCCTTCTCCAGGAAATTTTCTATATTCTTAAAGTTGGTCTGTTCTTTTTCATTTACGAATGTAAGAGCTACGCCATCATTATTAGCACGTGCAGTACGCCCGATACGGTGCACATAATCTTCACTATCATGAGGAACGTCAAAATTGATCACTAAACGAATATCATCAATATCAATTCCTCTTGATACAATATCAGTCGCTACAAGAATATTGATTCTACCAGACTTAAACTCATGCATAATGAATTCTCGCTGCGCCTGTTCCAAATCCGAATGCATCTCTCCAACATTCAACTTCATCATCTTCAGAGCTTTCGCAACTTCTTTCACTTTAATTTTAGAGGATGCAAAGATAATAACACGCTCGGGCACTTCTTCTTCGAAAAGACTACGGACAATACCCAGTTTTTGATTTTCATAACATACATATGCTGCCTGAACAATCTTCTCAGCTGGTTTGGATACAGCCAATTTCACTTCTGCAGGATTATTCAGAATTGTTTTGGCCAGTTGTTGAATTTTGGCAGGCATTGTTGCCGAAAACATAATTGTCTGACGCTCTTTAGGCAGATACTTTACAATTTGCATAATATCCTCATAAAAGCCCATATCGAGCATACGGTCAGCTTCATCCAGTATGAAATAGGACACTTTTGATAAATCCACATATCCTAAACTCAGATGAGCAATTAAACGTCCCGGAGTAGCAATTACTACATCTGCCCCAAGAGTCAACCCTTTCTTCTGTTGTTCAAAAAGCACTCCATCGTTTCCACCATATACAGCAACACTGGACACTGGCATAAAATAGGAGAATCCTTCCATTTGCTGATCTATCTGTTGTGCCAGTTCCCGGGTAGGGGACATGACAACGCAGTTAATAGCATCCTCCGGATGCTCTCCCTCAGATAGCTTATTTAATACAGGAAGTAAGAAGGCAGCCGTCTTACCCGTACCTGTCTGAGCGACCGCAATTAAATCTCTTCCCTCAAGAATAACAGGGATTGCCTGTTCTTGTATCGGTGTGCACTCATCAAACCGCATTGCGTCGAGTGCTTCAAGTACACGATCGTTTAGTTTTAGTTCAGAAAACTTCATTTTATGCTTATTATACAAATTAATAATATCACCAATTAATCACAGGCAGGTTTACATGTTCAAATATGAATCTTTGAAACCAAGAAAATAAAGTACCCCATCCAGGCCAATTGTATTAATAGACTGCTCAGCATTGGCTACTACCTTAGGCTTAGCATGAAATGCAATACCCAATCCGGCGATACCTAACATCGGAAGATCATTGGCTCCATCACCTACTGCAATTGTTTGGGCAATATCTACTTTTTCAACTTGTGCAATCAGACGGAGGAGTTCAGCTTTTCGTTTCCCATCAACCACATCACCCAAATAACGCCCGGTCAACTTACCATCCACAATCTCAAGTTCATTGGCATACACATAGTCAATGCCATATTTTTGCTGTAGATATTTTCCAAAATAAGTAAAACCTCCGCTTAGAATAGCAATTTTATAACCATATTTCTTCAGAACATACATCAACCGATCTACTCCTTCCGTAATAGGCAAGTTCTCCGCTATTTCCTGCATCACCGATTCATCCAGCCCTTTAAGTAACGCTACACGTTCACGGAAACTTTCTACAAAATCAATTTCACCACGCATAGCACGCTCAGTAATCTGTTTCACTTGGTCTCCCACACCAGCACGTATTGCCAGTTCATCAATAACCTCGGTCTCTATCAAAGTAGAATCCATATCAAAACATATCAGACGGCGCATCCGTCGATACATATTGTCAAGCTGGAAAGAGAAATCCATTTCGAGTTCACTAGCCAGTTTCATTAGTTGTTCCTGCATAACAATACGATCCTTCGGGGTACCACGAACAGAAAACTCAATACAGGCTCGTGTACGTGCTTCACATTCATTCAGGGGAATACGCCCTGTAAGACGTTTGATAGCATCGATATTCATTCCTTGTTCAGCAAGAATACGAGTAGTTGCAGCAATCTGACGAGCAGAAAGTTTACGCCCTAATAGCGTAAGGATATAGCGGTTCTTTCCTTGCATCTTTACCCAACTTTCATATTCCTCCGTAGATATAGGATAAAAACGAATTGTTACTCCTAAAGACGAAGCTTTGAACAATAACTCTTTCATAATAAACCCAGAATTCTGTTCCTCTGTCATACAAAGGATGCCTAATGAAAGCGTATTATGAATATCCGCCTGACCGATATCCAGAATTGTAGCATCATATTTTGCTAATATTTCTGTCACAGAAGCCGTCAATCCAGGACGGTCTTCACCTGTTATTCGGATGAGAATAAGTTCAGTATTTGAGAGTTGCATAAAAAAAATCTTTTAATCCTGCAAAAATAGAGAAAAAAGTCGGTACCTATGCTAAAGAACATAAAAAATTATGGTCAAAAAGTAAGAAATTTGCTTGTTTATTTGGAAGTTAATTTAATAAATACTTACCTTTGCGCCCGGTTTCTGAATTAAAGGCATTGAAAATCAACGGATTCCTCTCCGTTTGATGCCTGGAAAGACGATGTTTCGGGGAGAAGCCACTGTTTAAGGACAGTCCCGAATAGTATTAACCAAAACCGAATTACATGAGACATGTAAAATGGATTTTTGTTGTATTACTAATTTGTTCCTTGACAGCCTTCGTTGAAAAAGACAAACCTACCGGAGGCTTAAGTGTGGGTGACGTAGCCCCTGATTTTCGAATCGAATCTACGTCAGGGGAGCAACGCCCTCTTAAATTGGCTGACTTAAAAGGTCGGTATGTGTTGCTAAGTTTTTGGGCAAGTTATGATGCACAGTCCCGGATGCAAAACGTAAGTTTGAACAATGCACTTCGGTCTGATGCTCCCAATGTGGAAATGGTTTCTGTGTCATTTGACGAATACCGTTCGGTATTTGAAGAGACTATTCGTAAGGATCAAATAGTTACGCCCACCTGTTTCGTGGAAACTAAAGGCGAAGATTCCGGTTTATTTAAAAGATACCGTTTGAACCGGGGTTTCACTAACTATTTATTAGATGGAAATGGTGTTATTATAGCCAAAAACATCTCTGCTGCAGAACTTTCTGCTCACATAAAAGAAATCGGATAAATATATCTGACTTCAATAAAAAGTGTAAGGAGAAAGGGGAATTTCCTGAATAAATAAAGATGTTCGGGAATAGACAAAAGAGGAAATGAATACAACAAAAAGAGTCCCGTCTACTTAAAAGTTGACGGGACTTTTTCTTTAAAGATTCAGATTACTCTTTTAATCATCTGCCATTGCAGAAAATAAGCATTATTTAGGAGCCTTTTTATATAAGTAGAATGCTATGAATGCATACAATACATTCGGTATCCATACCGCAACTACAGGAGGAACATTTCCATTAACAGCAAAAGTCGAAGTAATTGTCTGGAAAAGGATATACGAGAAACTTAGTGCAAGCCCGATTCCCAAATGCAGTCCCATTCCTCCCTTGGTTTTTCTTGATGACAGGGATAAACCTATCACAGTTAGAATGAATGACGCAAAAGACATGGCAATACGCTTATGATATTCAATTTCAAACTCTTTGATATTGGCAAATCCACGCCTCCGTTGCTTATCAATGTATTCACTCAACTGAGGACTGGTAAGCATTTCCTGTTGATTCTTCATAATCAGAAAATCAGATGGATCCATATTTATAATAGAATCCATTCTATCCCCCTTTATGATATTTTCTTTCAATCCATCCAGTTCACGTATCATATAATCATGAATAGTCCATTTGTTTACAGTAGTTGTATCATATACGATACGACGTGCTGTCAGGTGAGAAATCAGTTTCTTATCAACAAATTTATCCAGTGAAAAACGATTTCCGGTCTTATTATAATCCTGATAATTATCAATGTAAGCTATTACGCCGTCAGCTACCTCAAGTTGCACATTACGTGCACTGCCTTTCTTTTTCGGCTTTACATACCTATCCTCAAAGTTCAAGCGCGTTACACTTCCTTTAGGTATTACATATGAACCCAACATGAAAGTAGCTACTGCAATAACGGCTGCCGATATCATATAAGGACGCATCAGACGCTTAAAACTCATTCCGGTAGAGAACATAGCAATAATCTCTGAATTCTCTGCCAGCTTTGAAGTGAAGAAAATTACGGCAATAAATACAAACAACGGACTGAATAAATTCGCAAAGTAGGGAATGAAGTTCATATAATAATCAAAGACGATTGCAGTCCAGGGCGCTTCACGCTCCATAAACTTATCCATCTTCTCATTGAAGTCAAACACTACAGCGATAGAGATAATCAACGCAATAGCAAATACGTATGTCCCCAAGAATTTCTTGATGATATACCAGTCCAGCAGTTTGATAAAACGATTGCTTTTCATTTAATTATAGTCTTGTTGACACTCTTTTTACCATCATCGGCTTCCATGTAGAGAAATCCCCGGCAATAATGTGTTTACGTGCTTCACCTACTAACCAGAGATAGAATGCCAGATTATGGATAGAAGCAATCTGCATAGCCAATAATTCTTGCGCATGAAACAGATGACGCAGATAAGCTTTACTGTATAAAGTATCTACGCAAGAAGCGCCATCAGCTTCAATAGGAGAGAAGTCCATTTCCCACTTTTTATTACGCATGTTTATAATACCATCCTTGGTAAATAACATTCCATTCCGACCGTTTCGAGTAGGCATTACACAGTCAAACATGTCAACTCCACGTTCAATACCCTCCAAAATATTCACCGGCGTACCGACTCCCATCAGGTAACGTGGTTTGTCTTTCGGCAAAATGTCGTTTACAACTTCAATCATCTCATACATTTTATCCACAGGCTCACCCACGGCAAGTCCTCCAATGGCATTTCCATCCGCTCCTTTAGAGGCAACAAACTCTGCTGATTGTTTACGCAAGTCTGTGTACACACACCCTTGAACTATAGGGAAAAGAGATTGATTATAGCCATATTTAGGTTCTGTTTCATTAAAACGCTGAATACACCTGTCAAGCCAGCGGTGTGTCAGTCCTAATGACTTTTTGGCATATGCATAGTCAGAATCTCCCGGAGGACACTCATCAAATGCCATCATAATATCCGCACCGATAGTACGTTCAATATCCATCACTTTCTCAGGAGTAAAAACATGTTTACTTCCATCAATATGCGAACGAAATTCAGCACCTTCTTCACGCAGTTTACGGATACCTGCCAACGAAAAGACCTGGAACCCACCGCTATCAGTCAACATCGGACGGTCAAAACCGTTGAATTTATGTAATCCACCGGCTTTTTCTATAACATCCAATCCCGGACGCAAATAAAGATGATATGTATTACCCAATATGATCTGAGCCTCAATATCCTCCTTCAATTCTGTCAGGTGTACACCTTTCACTGTGCCAAGTGTACCCACCGGCATAAATATAGGAGTTTGTATCTGCCCGTGGTCTGTTGTAATCAGACCCGCACGGGCATTACTTTTTGCGTCTGTATATTGTAATTCAAATGTCATTCCTGGCTGGCTTTCTTTACAGATAAATCAATGGCATCAGCCACCTTCTCATCAGTCAATGCGATGGCAAATACTTCTTTCACATCAGTTACATAGTGGAATGTCAGTCCTTTAAGATACATCTCCTGAATCTCATCTATGTTCTTTTTATTCTCGGCACTCATTATAATTTCTTTAATCCCTGCACGTTTAGCTGCAAGAATTTTTTCCTTAATACCGCCCACCGGAAGTACTTTACCGCGAAGAGTTATTTCACCGGTCATGGCCAGATTTGCTCTCACTTTACGCTGCGTCAACGCAGAAGCCAATGAAGTAGCCATAGTGATACCCGCTGACGGACCATCTTTGGGGATCGCACCTTCCGGAACATGAACATGGATATTCCAATTATCAAATATTTCTTCATCCAGATTCAGCAATGAAGCATGTGCTTTGATATATTCAAGCGCCAGCATAGCAGACTCCTTCATTACATCCCCCAAATTACCCGTTAAAGTCAAACGTCCACCTTTACCGCGGCTCAAACTTGTTTCAACAAATAAAATTTCACCTCCAACAGCAGTCCATGCCAATCCTGTTACAACACCTGCGTAATCATTACCCTGATATTTGTCACGAGTATATTCAGGTGCCCCCAGAAAATCATATAAATCGGCAGGCTTAATCTCTGTCTTTAAGAAATAACCATCGGTAGCATACTGACGGGCAGATTTACGGAGTATCTTACCGATCTTCTTTTCCAGTTCACGTACACCACTTTCACGAGTATAAGACTCTATAATAGCCTCCAATGTATCTTTTGGGATCTTAATATCAGTCTTTTTCATTCCATTTGCTTCCAACTCTTTTGGAACCAGATGCTTACGGGCAATCTCAACCTTTTCTTCCGTGATGTAGCCACTAACCTCAATCAGTTCCATACGGTCGAGCAATGGTCCAGGTATCGTGTTCAGATTATTAGCAGTAGCAATAAACATCACTTTAGACAAGTCATAATCCACATCGAGGAAGTTGTCATGAAACGTTGTATTCTGTTCCGGATCAAGTACTTCCAGTAAAGCAGATGAAGGGTCTCCCTGACGATCTGCGCTTACTTTATCAATCTCATCCAGAATAAATACCGGATTGGAAGAACCTGCCTTTATCAAACTCTTTATAATTCGTCCCGGCATGGCACCGATATAGGTTTTACGATGTCCGCGAATCTCGGCTTCATCATGTACACCTCCCAAGGACATACGAATATACTTCCGCTTCAGAGCAGCAGCAATAGATTTTCCCAAAGAAGTCTTACCAACTCCCGGAGGTCCATACAGACAGATAATCGGTGATTTCATATCACCTTTCAGTTTCAGAACAGCCAAATGTTCAAGAATACGTTCTTTCACCTTTTCCAGACCATAATGATCTTTATTCAGTGTTTTCTCTGCATTCTTCAGATTCAAATTGTCCGTTGTATATACGTTCCATGGCAAACTAAGCATCGTTTGCAGATAATTCAACTGTACACTAAAATCAGGAGATTGCGGATGAGTACGCTCCAGTTTGGCCAACTCTTTCAAGAAAAGAGTTCGTACTTCTTCGCTCCATTTCATTTTATACGCCTTATTGCGCATTTCTTCTATTTCCTGCTCCTGTCCACTGCCACCCAACTCATCCTGAATTGTTTTAATTTGCTGCTGCAAAAAATATTCACGCTGCTGCTGGTCTATATCTTCACGGGCACGCATTTGAATAGACGCTTTAATTTCAGCAAGCTGAACTTCCCGGTTCAATATCTCCAACAGGCGATACGTACGCTCTCTCAATGAATCGTAACGCAGCAATTCTATCTTCTCGTCCTTTTTTAAAGGTAAATTAGTGCAGATAAAATCTACCAAAAACATATGATTATTAATGTTTTTGATAGCAAATGCAGAATCCTGATGCAAAGAATCCGAAGATTTAATATAGCGTATTGTCAGGTCTTTACAAGTTTCAACCAGAGCCTGAAATTCCTTATCATTTTTGTCAGGCATTATTTCATCTTTTACTTCGATGCCGCCCTTCAGATAGGGATGGGTTTCTGTAATACCCGTCAATTCCAAACGCTTCAATCCCTGTAAAATAACAGTTGTCGTTTGATCCGGCATTTCCAAAATACGCACAATTTTCCCTATGGTTCCAATTGTGTGCAGATCTTCAAATTGAGGTTCATCTGTCTGAGCTACTTTCTGGCAGACAACCGCTATATTCATATTTTTCTTTTCAGCCTCACGTATTAATCTCAAGGATGACTTCCTACCCACTGAAACCGGCATAAATACCCCCGGAAACAACACCATATTACGAAGGGGAAGTACCGGAAGAGTATCACCTGATTTGATTTTCACATCGAACATTTGCTCTTCATTTCCTTCAAAATCGGCGATCAGTGAGAATGCATTATCATCTGAATCTTCCATAAAGTATTTTTCTCTCATCATTTCGTTTAAATTAGTTTATGTCATTATATGGGCATAAATTGTTTGCAAAGTTAATCGATTATTCATTAATAATAAAGCCCACGTACGATAAAAACACAAAAACAATGCCAAATTATACCGTTTACCGAACGTTATCTCATAATAATTATTTATTTTTGGCAAATTCCATAAGATATTAGCAAAATGCCAAATCCATATTTTCAATTCAAACAGTTCACTGTATGGCACGACAAATGTGCTATGAAAGTAGGAACAGACGGAGTACTGCTTGGTGCCTGGTCCAGTGTTAAGAACGCCCAAAGAATACTCGACATCGGAACAGGAACCGGATTAGTAGCTTTAATGCTTGCCCAACGTAGCAAAGCTTTTATTGTTGCTCTCGAAATAGATTGTGCCGCCGCTAAACAAGCCAAAGAGAATGTTGCACACTCTCCTTGGCAAGATAGGGTAGAAGTATTACAGGTCGATTTTAAACAATATACTTCTACTGCACGTTTTGATGTCATAGTCTCTAATCCTCCATATTTCGTAGACTCTTTAAAATGTCCTGACCAGCAAAGAAATGCTGCCCGGCACAATAATGAATTAACTTATGAAGATTTGTTTAGTGGAGTATCACAACTTCTTTCAGAAGATGGAGAATTTACTGTCGTCGTGCCTACAGATGTTTCGGACAATGTAAAAGAAGTTGCCTTCAATCACTCTTTATATCCATGCAGACAACTGAATGTTATCACCAAACCCGGATTACCCCCCAAAAGAACCTTGATAACTTTTATATTCAAAAAGCAGGAATACCAGACAAAAGAACTATTAATAGAACTAACCCGCCATCAATACAGTAAGGAATACGTTGAACTAACCAAAGAATATTACCTGAAAATGTAAAAAAAGAGGCAACTACATAAATCATGTAATTGCCTCTTTTTCGTCGGGGTAGCGGGATTCGAACCCACGACCCCCTGCTCCCAAAGCAGGTGCGCTAACCGGACTGCGCTACACCCCGAAAACTTTTCAATTGAACTCCTTCTTTGTCGGGGTAGCGGGATTCGAACCCACGACCCCCTGCTCCCAAAGCAGGTGCGCTAACCGGACTGCGCTACACCCCGAA
>NZ_JAASHC010000032.1:0-7952 GCF_019734355.1 Bacteroides sp. K03 | reverse complement strand
AATAAAAATCGTTGGTGTTCTATCGAAAAGCGGTGCAAAGATAGGGAGTATTTTCAAATTAACAATAGCTAAACCCATTATTTTTGTTACTTAATTTTCAATACACTGACTGTCACTTATTTATAGTTTCATTTTTTTCTAAAGAAGACTAAAGGTTATTTACGACTGTAAATGAACCAAAATGCTCTGTCAGATGTAGTATTAGTATAACAAATACGAAACGCACCTATGTTTACACAATTTCTGAACCTTCTGGCCACTATCATAAGTGTGATAAGCCTGCTCATTGTTACTTATGGGGCATTGATTGCATTTATAGCTTTCATTATAAATGAATTAAAACGATTTACCGGGAAATATAGCCCTATTAACATTCGCAGATTACGGGCTACTTTTGGTACTTATCTCCTGTTAGGACTCGAATTTCTTATCGCTTCGGATATTCTGAAAACAGTACTGGAACCTACTCTCAACGAACTTGCTATCTTGGGAGGAGTCGTTGTACTGCGTACTGTTTTATCGGTTTTCCTGAATAAAGAAATTAAAGAACTTGAGGCAGAAAATGGTAAATCTGATGAACCATAAAGAATTTATTATGTTACAAATATACTAAACCTAAACAAGAAAAAGATATGGATACAAAGAAGAAGAATCCCTCTAACAAAAAAGAGGAAGCGCAATTGAAGCTTGAAAGTAAAAAACAAGAAGTGTTACCCGGACAACAAATAGCTGTCTATAGTGAAGCCACTAAAAAAGATGTCCGGGAAGTTGTTAAAGAGCTAAATCCCGACATAAACAGTCTGGGAAGTAGGGGATAATACAGGAAAAACAAGTGTGAAACAACTACCGGTTCCTTTTTCTGAACGTACTGAAATAGTTCCCCCATGTAAGTTCATAATCTGCTTACACAGGCTGAGCCCGATTCCCGAACCGGATGGTTTGGTAGTAAAAAACGGAACAAATATTTTGTCTATTACATCCGGCAATATACCTTCTCCATTATCTGAGACGGTAAGAATAGGACCTTCTGCAGTCTGAGTAAGTTCAATTTCTATCTGGGCATCGGACTTACGAAAACATGCTTCCTGTGCATTTTTCAACAAATTGATCAGAACTTGTTCTATTTGAGTCCGATCTATCCAAAGAGTAAGGGAAGCATCGGGTTGTCTAAAATGGAAGATTTCCGCCGGAAATAGCTTCTTCAAATCAGCAAACAATTCACTGACCGGGACTTGTGTACATACAGGTTCCGGTATTCGTGTAAGCCTGCGATAGTTCTCTACAAATCCCAACAATCCTTTACTTCTCCGATGAATAGTTTGCATGGCCTGAAGCATTACAGCATACTCTTTTTCTGTCAACTGATTTGGTATACCCCGTTCACTGAGCGTTTCTGAGAGAGAGATTATAGGAGTTATTGAATTCATTATTTCGTGAGTCAATACGCGTATCAACTTCTGCCAGGCCTCCATTTCAGTTCTCTCCAAAACAGAATGAATGTTTTTCAAACTAATCAGCAACCGTTCCTTTCCCTGTGTGGTAAATAGTGTACAAGAAACGGCCATTTCCAATACTGTTCCATTTCTTTCAATACGTACAACCCGTGTGTCGCTCGTTGAAGCCTTTAGTATTTCTGCCGGTAATTGCGGATTCCGGCCCAGATGGGTTATAGCTGCAAGGTTCATCCATTCCGTATGCCCGGATTTATCTGTAACCAGAACAGCAGTGTCTACCTTATTCAATAAATTCTCATAATATTGATGTTTAACCTCTTCTTCAAAAAGCCGCTCACGGAAAACTTTCAATGCCTCTGAAAGCTCCTGAGCCATATCTGTCATCACCCTGTTTTTTAATGGAGGATAAAAAGTTTGCGTCATATCATTATAACGAATACTTTCTATCAGACGTGTCATCATGCCTGCCAGTTTCATTTGTACAACATAAAGGTGAATTCCGGTTCCTGCTAAGAGCAGGATAGCAACAAGTGTACTAAACCATAAATTGTGTATAAACAACACATAACAAGCTATAGCAAACAATACTGTACAAAGATACATGGTGCAACCTTCCACCAAGTGATCTGGCTGTTTAGCAAACCCTTCTTTCTACAAATAGGCATTAGCTATATACTGGCCATTCCTGCCGCTTATTGGTTAATGAAGACCTGGAAAGAGCAGTTTGCCTATAGTGCCGGATGGTCATTATGGATTTTCCTGCTTCCTCTATTCATCGTAGTAGGAATATCCATGATTGTCATCAGCCTGCACTGTTATCTGGCTGTCAAAGTGAATCCAACAGTGACGATGATACAAGAATAACTATTTAGAACTCAATAAAACCTACAATCATGATCAAGACCGTAAACTTACAAAAGATCTTCAAGACCGAAGAAGTAGAAACATGGGCACTGAACAATGTGAATGTAGAAGTGAAGGAAGGAGAATTTGTGGCCATTATGGGACCATCCGGTTGCGGTAAATCCACCTTGCTGAACATTTTAGGATTGCTTGACAACCCGACGGGAGGAGAGTATTACCTCCATGGAAAAGAGGTATCCAACTACACCGAGTCTCAGCGTACCAACCTCCGTAAGGGAATTATCGGTTTCGTTTTCCAGAGTTTCAATCTGATTGACGAACTAAATGTCTACGAAAATATAGAGCTACCATTACTCTATATGGGTATTCCGGCTTCTGAACGCAAAAAACGTGTAGGAACAGCAATGGAACGCATGGCTATTACTCACCGTAGCAAACACTTCCCACAACAACTTTCCGGAGGCCAACAGCAGCGTGTTGCTATTGCCCGTGCAGTAGTAGCCAATCCTAAACTGATTCTTGCCGACGAACCAACCGGTAACCTGGACTCCAGAAACGGTAAAGAAGTAATGGGGCTTCTGAGTGAGTTAAATAAAGAAGGTACTACTATTATCATGGTAACCCATTCACAACATGACGCAGGATACGCCGGAAGAGTAATTAATCTATTTGACGGGCAGGTAGTAACAGAAATCAGCATATAGGAATTACACCTGTATACATCTGTATTTCAATGCATTAAAAAGTACGTACTTTATACATACAAACTATGCATATTAAGTCTCTGTTAAATAGGTATTTAACGGAGACTTAAATACGTACTCTTGCTATACAAAAAACGGTTGTACCCAAACCAAGAGTACAACCGTTTTTTACATCTTATAGAGAATGCTTAGATAATCTCTAATTCTTTAAAGCATTTTACTAATTTATCAACAGCAGAATCAATCTGTTCTTTAGTATGTGTAGCCATCAACGCAACACGCACTAATGTATCTTGCGGAGCACATGCCGGAGGTATAACCGGGTTGATAAATACTCCTTCGTCAAATGCCAGTTTAGTCACCATGAAAGTCTTTTCTGTATCACGTACATAAAGAGGTATAATAGGAGACTCAGTAGCACCGATTTCAAAACCAGCCTCGCGGAAACGCTTCAATGCATAGTTTGTAGCTTCCCACAATGCTTCCAGTCTTTCCGGTTCGTTCTGAATAATATGAAGAGCTTCCAGAGCAGAAGCCGTAGCAGCAGGAGTATTAGATGCACTAAAGATATACGTACGTGCATTGTGACGCAACCAGTTAATGATTGATTCATCTGCAGCAATAAATCCTCCGATAGAAGCTAATGATTTACTGAATGTTCCCATAATCAGGTCTATTTCGTCTGTCAAACCAAAGTGGTCACAAACACCGCGTCCCTGTTTTCCGAATACACCTAAACCATGAGCTTCGTCTACCATAATAGTAGCATTATACTTATGTTTCAAACGAACTATTTCGGGCAAATTGGCTAAGTCACCTTCCATAGAAAACACACCGTCTACAACAATCAGTTTCACAGAATCCGGATTACACTTCTGAAGCTGTTTCTCAAGATCAGCCATATCATTGTGCTTGTATTTCAGATTCTGAGAGAATGATAAACGACGACCGTCTACGATAGAAGCGTGGTCCCGATCATCACAAATAATATAATCGTTACGATCTGTTAAGCAAGATATTACCCCCGAATTTACAGTAAATCCCGTAGAAAAACAGAGTGCATCTTCCTTACCAACAAAAGCAGCCAATTCTTTTTCCAACTTCACATGCAAGTCGAGTGTACCATTCAAGAAGCGGGAACCGGCACAACCGGAACCATATTTTTTCATAGCTTCGATGCCTGCTGCAATAACTCTTTCATCTCCGGTAAGACCTGTATATGCGTTTGAGCCGAACATTAAAACATTATGTCCACCCATATTTACTTCTGTACCTTGTTTCCCTTCTATCTCACGAAAATAAGGGTATACGCCCATTGCCATATATTGCTGCGGCAGGTCGTACTTAGCTAACTTCTCTTGTAATAATCCCATGAATTGTTATTTATTATTCGCTTTATTGGTTACTGATAGACAACAGTCCAAATCCTTTTATCCTTAATAACTGTTTAAAAACAGGGGGCAAAGATAACAAAATTTGCGTTTGCCTGTTCTTTTTAATAGAAAAAATATACTCTTTCTGCTTTTGAGAAGCCGGAAGATTTAAAATTAAGAAATTTATATTACTTTTGTCGACCACAATCGATTAAAATTAGCATGAACGAAAGCATGAAGAAAATTATATTCATTGTCAATCCGATTTCAGGCACGCAAGGTAAAGAACTTGTTCTCAATTTATTAGATGAAAAGATAAATAAAGAGAGATATACGTGGGATGTGGTGTATACCAAAAGGGCCGGTCATGCAATAGAGATTGCCGCTCAGGCAGCAGCAGAGAAAGCAGATGTTGTAGTAGCTATCGGTGGAGACGGAACTATCAATGAGATAGGACGTTCACTGGTACATACAGAAACGTCATTGGGCATTATACCTTGTGGCTCCGGCAATGGACTTGCAAGACATCTGCATATTCCGATGGAACCTAAAAAAGCATTGGAAATAATCAATGAAGGAGTAACCGACATTATAGATTATGGCAAAATAAACGGTACTGACTTCTTCTGTACTTGTGGAGTAGGTTTTGATGCCTTTGTCAGTTTAAAATTTGCCAATGCCGGAAAACGCGGCTTACTGACTTATCTGGAGAAAACCCTGCAAGAGAGTCTGACCTATCAGCCGGAAACTTATGAATTGGAAACAGAAGACGGTACTTATAAATATAAGGCTTTCCTCATTGCTTGCGGCAATGCTTCCCAATATGGTAATAATGCATATATAACCCCACAAGCTACCCTTACTGATGGACTGCTGGATGTCACTATTCTTGAACCATTTACCGTACTCGATGTTCCTTCACTTGCTTTTCAGTTGTTCAATAAAACCATCGATCAGAATAGCCGTATAAAAACATTTCGCTGCAGAAAGTTGCGTATTCACCGTACCAGTCCGGGAGTAGTTCACTTCGATGGTGATCCGATGCAAGCCGATGAGAATGTGAACATTGAGCTTATACAAAAAGGGCTACGCGTTATTGTACCCAAAGAAACTATCGTAAAAGACAATGCTAACGTGTTGCAGAAGGCCCAGGAATACGTTAATGGAATTAAAATGATTAACGAAGCTATTGTAGACAATATTACTCACAAAAATCAGAAAATTATTCGGAAATTAATCCGAAAGGATTAAGAATTTGTGTACTTTTGCAGACTACTACAAAAGTAAAGAATATTATAAAATACAAAATATATGTTTAGAACGCACACGTGTGGAGAACTGAGAATCTCCGATATAAACAGTCAAGTCACGCTGTCAGGATGGGTACAGCGTAGCCGTAAAATGGGAGGTATGACTTTTATTGACCTTCGTGACCGTTACGGTATCACTCAATTAGTATTCAATGAAGAAGTAAATGCAGAACTGTGCGAACAGGCTAATAAACTGGGACGCGAATTCGTAATCCAGGTGACCGGTACTGTAAACGAACGTTTTAGCAAGAACTCAAATATTCCTACAGGAGATATTGAAATCATCGTGTCAGAATTGAACGTTCTGAACGTTGCCACCACACCTCCTTTCACTATCGAAGAAAATACAGACGGAGGAGACGACATTCGCATGAAATACCGTTATCTGGACCTTCGTCGTAGTAATGTCCGTTCCAATCTGGAACTTCGTCACAAGATGACAATAGAAGTACGCAAGTATTTGGATGAGCAAGGGTTTATAGAAGTGGAAACTCCGGTTTTGGTTGGCTCTACCCCTGAAGGTGCACGCGACTTTGTTGTTCCTTCACGTATGAATCCGGGACAATTCTATGCCTTGCCTCAATCTCCGCAAACACTGAAGCAATTGTTGATGGTAGCTGGTTTCGACCGTTATTTCCAGATTGCAAAATGCTTCCGTGACGAAGACCTTCGTGCTGACCGTCAACCGGAATTCACTCAGATTGACTGCGAAATGAGTTTTGTTGAGCAAGAGGATATCATCACTACTTTTGAAGGTATGGCCAAGCACTTGTTTAAGACACTTCGCGGAGTTGAACTGACAGAGCCATTCGTACGCATGCCATGGAGTGATGCTATGAAATATTACGGTAGTGACAAACCCGATTTACGTTTTGATATGAAATTCGTCGAACTGATGGATATCATGAAAGGACACGGTTTCCCGGTATTTGACAGTGCTACATATATTGGTGGCATATGTGCAGAGGGTGCCGCAAGTTATACCCGTAAACAACTGGATGCACTGACAGAGTATGTGAAAAGACCTCAAATAGGTGCCAAAGGTATGGTATACGCACGTATAGAAGCTGATGGAACTGTAAAATCAAGTGTCGATAAGTTCTATACCCAGGAAGTATTGCAACAAATGAAGGAAGCTTTCGGTGCTAAACCGGGAGACTTAATTCTGATTCTCTCCGGTGATGATGCTATGAAGACTCGTAAACAGCTTTGCGAACTCCGTTTGGAAATGGGCAAGCAGTTAGGTTTACGTGATAAGAATAAATTCGCTTGCTTGTGGGTAGTAGATTTTCCAATGTTTGAGTGGAGCGAAGAAGAAGGACGCCTGATGGCAATGCATCATCCATTCACTCATCCTAAAGATGAAGATATTCATTTATTAGATAGCGATCCGGCAGCAGTTCGTGCAGATGCTTATGACATGGTTGTTAATGGTGTAGAAGTAGGTGGAGGTTCTATTCGTATCCACGATTCACAATTGCAAGCCAAGATGTTCGAGATTTTAGGGTTTACTCCTGAAAAAGCGCAGGAACAATTTGGTTTCTTAATGAACGCATTCAAATTCGGTGCACCTCCTCATGGTGGATTGGCTTACGGACTTGACCGGTGGGTATCACTTTTCGCAGGGCTTGATTCAATTCGTGACTGCATTGCATTCCCAAAGAACAATTCGGGTCGTGACGTAATGTTGGATGCTCCGGCAGCACTTGATCCGTCTCAGCTTGATGAACTGAATCTGATAGTAGATATTAAGGAATAAGTGAAAGAATCAGTACGCATCTTTCGATTTGCCGTAATAGGTACGCTCAATGCATTGATTACAGCATTTGTCATCTGGTTAATGATGAATGAGCTATCATACGATTACATTCCTGCAAATATTACTGCGTATATTGTAGCCCAGATACATAATTTTATATGGTGTAAGTACTGGGTATTCCCCACAGAAGACAAAAAGAACAACCTCTGGCAACAGGTGTTGTTCTTTGCTATGGCTTTTGGAATAGCCTACAGTGCGCAATTCATATTCCTTATCTTACTGGTGGAAGCAGGAGACGTAAACGAGTATCTGGCACAGTTCCTCGGACTATTTATCTACGGCACAGTTAATTTTATAACAAACAGGAAACTTACTTTCCGGTGAGATTCAATTTCACCAGAGAGAGAACACTATTGAAACGCAGAATTCTAAGACCTGCGCAAATATTTGTGCAAGAAAAAACAGTTAAATAAGTTAAATGGGTTGCT
>NZ_JAASHC010000031.1:0-61989 GCF_019734355.1 Bacteroides sp. K03 | reverse complement strand
CAATATTAAGAAATTTATTCTTATTAACGTTCATAAAGAACTATGTTTTCCATGGCAAAGATAATGGTAGAGGAAAATTATGTTATGTTAACTTGTTTATAATCAACTTGTTAGCCGAATTAATTATTGTATGCTTTTATTATCATAAACTATCTGTGTTTTACAAAAGAAAGTGTTTTTTTATGTTCTAAAATTGTTACATAAGAGATGCCCTCATACCTCTAATATTTATAAATTCTTAGCCTGTTTAAATTGTATCAAAACCGATCGGAAATGAGTAAACCCACCACAGAGTAACACAGAGTACTATTTATCTGATGAAACGCGGATTAACACAGATAAATACAGATTGAAAGACTGTAGTTCTTTATCTTAGATTTGTTTCCCTTTGCGAAAATCTGCGTTCATCTACGTTTCAATAAAGATTTAAACTCTGTGGAACTCCGTGTTACTCTGTGGTGAAATACACTCAAAACCATACAAAAATTCACAAGATTGTTTTATCTTTGTATCCATAAATAATGAAATTTTTAGAAGTATGAATTTACTCATGAACATACTATGGCTTCTATTGGGAGGCATATTTACAGCTATCGAATATCTGATAGCCAGTTTCTTGATGATGATAACTATTATTGGTATTCCTTTCGGACTTCAGACCTTGAAGATGGCTTTGCTGGCATTATATCCATTTGGAAAGGAGGTGAGGAGTTGCCCTGATTCGGGTGGTTGTCTCAGTATATTAATGAATATTCTCTGGATATTTTTAGGAGGTATCTGGATAAGCCTTTCACATCTGGTATTCGGAGTGTTGCTGAGTATCACAATTATCGGATTGCCTTTCGGTATACAACACTTTAAGCTGGCGGGACTTGCATTGACGCCGTTTGGGAAGGAAATTGTAGATAAGAGATAATGTTTTGCAAAACCTGATCTATTTCAAGATAGTTTTTTTGAAACGCAGATAAACACAGATTATCGCAGATTAAATCTGATTTTGCGATAATCTGTGTTTTAATGCTAAGTTGATTTGCTTCTACGATATTTCTTATATAGAACGGAATAGGTTTCTATTTTTTGAGAACTTCAATTATTTTAGGCATCATTGTCCAGATCGTATTTTCGTCCTGCGCAGTATAGAAGTTTCCATCAATTTCAGATTTCTCATCTGTAGCTGTTCCATTTTGTATCGCTGGTTTTGCCAGAGGATGTACTGCTATTTTTTTACCGCTGGTGACTCCTGTAAAGTCAAACATCATTGCAGCGGCACAGTGCCCAATCATTAGTTTTCCTTTGTCTCCGAAAGTTTTAATCACTTCCATTAAATCAAGATTATATTGCTTGTCTGCATTGTTTTTAAATACAGGAATTGCATCTCCACAGGCAAATACCAATGCGTCATATTCATCTTCATGCCCTTTCAGATTACTTATCACATCGTCTGTAAGTAAGGTTATTCCTGAGTTGGTTTTAATCTCTTTCGTTTCTGCCACTGCATACACTTTGTATGAAATATGATTCTCAAAAAATGCTTCCAGATACTGGAATAAACCGAATCCGTTGACCGGATTTACTGCTAAAACTGCAACTTTCTTTGCCATAACATTAATTATAAAGTGAAACAATAGTTATTTTTAGTAAGTTTATTACTTTTGTACCGCAAAGATAGATTTACTAATTCATATAAACAAGAACGTACCTCAGGATAAGGGACTTACATAGAAGTAACTATTGTTGAGCATCAGTGGAATAGAATAAATAAAAAAATGGAAAATTTTCATCCTACAGGAAATTGCCCCGTACGGGACGTGTTGAGCAGATTAGGTGATAAATGGTCAATGCTCGTGTTAATCACATTAAATGCAAATGGAGTGATGCGTTTCAGTGATATTCATAAAACGATTGAGGATGTATCTCAACGTATGCTTACTGTAACTCTTCGTACACTTGAAGCTGACGGATTGGTGGCAAGAAAGATATATGCCGAAGTACCTCCACGAGTGGAATATTGTTTAACCAAGACAGGACATAGCCTGATTCCTCATATTGAAGCTTTGGTAGGTTGGGCGTTGGAGAACATGCCTGTCATTTTGAAAAACAGAGAAACTAAATCATAAAACAATTAGTATGAAAACAGAAAAAGAAAAAATGCTGTCAGGAGAAATATATGATTTTACTGATACAGAATTGATTACCCGTTGGCACAAAGCAAAACAACTGCAAAGAGAATATGCTGCAACAGATACAACAGATCAGGAGAAATTAGATGCTATTTTGGACGAATTACTTGGTTCACACGGAAAGAATGTGTGGATCACTGCTCCTTTCTTTGTGGATTATGGTGAGAATATTCATTTAGGGAATAATGTTGAAATAAATATGAATTGTGTTTTCCTCGATTGTAACCGTATTACCATCGGTGATAATTGTGGTATTGCTCCAGGGGTACATATTTATACTGTATTTCATCCGGTAAATCCGATGGAGCGACTTTCTGAAAACAGTGCTTACTGGAATTCTTTGACAGCTCCTGTCACTTTGGGCAATAATGTCTGGATTGGCGGTGGTTCTATTATATTACCCGGAGTGACTATCGGTGATAATACCACCATCGGAGCTGGTAGTGTGGTGACTAAAGATATTCCGGCTAATTGTCTTGCAGTGGGAAATCCTTGCCGCGTAGTAAGGCAATTATAAGATACATCTGTTTTATAGCGTAATAATTTCCAGATCATCAGGGACAAATATATTGCCTTTAAATAGTCTGGAAGCTTCTTGGCTGTATTTATGTTTCCGTTCTTTTATGTTTTCGTCTTCTGTATGATAGAGCAATAGGTTTTTTACATTTAATTCTTCTGCCAACCTTCCGGCATCAAGTGCAGTACTGTGATGTTTTTCATATGGTTTGAATCTTTCCTTGTCTGCATAAAGGCAAAACGCCTCACAAAGTAACCAATCGCAATGTGCTACATATCTGCGGCTTTTTTCGTTGTAAGGTTCGTCACCCAGGCAGACCAATGTTTTTTGGTTGGGTAGGATAGCCTGAAATCCAAATTGTTTCATCTTAGTGGAAGCAATATCGAAAAAAGAGAGTTTTATATCGGCGATTTCTACTTTGTCTCCATCCTTAACTTCCTGTATAAGAATCCGGTTACCAATGGGAAGCATTATTTTCTGTGGGAGAGTCAGACGGCAAATAGTAAGCAATGTTTCTTTCACTTCATCGTGGCAGTAGATAGTCAAAGTGCCCTCATACTTACCATTGTTTATCATCATTGCTATATTGCGTACCATCCACACCATACCCAATAAGTGATCAGTATGTGCGTGAGTGATGAACATATGATGAATGTCAGTACAAGCAATATTTGCTTTTTTAAGTTGAGTGAAGATGCCGTTGCCACCGCCGGCATCTACTAAAAAGTACTCTTTTCCGGACTTTAGAGCGAAACAGGTATTATAGCATTCTACTGCCATTGCATTTCCTGTACCCAGCATTATGAGTTGAGTCATTATATTACTATCTTTTTCATTTGTTTTCGTGTTGCAAAGATAGCATTTATTCAGATTTTTGCGGCAATTTTTCTTTTCTACCGGAATGTTATAGTGTGCTTTTACTCGTTTATTGCTACGCGCTGAAATTGATCTTCAATATAAATTGTAGCTTGATTACTGCTGAATTTGAGCAATATATATTCCGGATCTTTCACTCCTTGCGGGAAGAATTTGATAAACCAATTCTGCCAGTATTTTTCTTTTGACTCTGCGTCATCCATAACTTCTACTTCTCCGGTCAGTACCACACTGTCACCTCCGGCATGGAAACAAAGTCCTGCTTTCGGATTTGCACGAAACTCTGTAGTCTTTAGCGAAGAGGTGCCGGTAGACATCCAGATAGTAGATAATCCTTCTGATGCTATTTTGGCAATGGGGACAGGACGAGGATAGCCTTCTGCATTGATTGACGACAAAACAACAACTTCACACTTCTGCAGCAAAGATGCTGCTTTTTCTTTAATTTTTTCCATTTGTCTTTTGGGGTATTAATTAATATGAATCATAATCGGTGAGTCCCAACCGGTTGCCGGATGGATCGGTAAATTCAACAGCCCAGCCTGTTTTGATCTTGAACGGTTCGGATAAAAAGAGTATGCCCTGCTGTCTCAGCTGTTCATAGATTGCTTTTACATTTTCTACTTCCAGCCATATGGTAGTCTGGGCATCAGGGTGCATAGATATATCTTTCAGGATAATAGCTGGTTCTTCATCGCCTACTTTATAAGCTACCATACCTTTATCCTCAAATTCAAACTTCATTTTAAGTCCCAATATTTGGGTATAAAACTCTTTACTCTTCTCCATATCCTTCACCGGAAGGAACAGGTTGTCATAGTTCTTTATTTCCATAATTACTTTTTATTACGGAAGCAAAGATAGAACGGTTATAACCTGTTTCTTGTGTATAAAATCGACATTATACAGATTGATCTTTCGGAGATTCCCCTGTGAATCGTTTGAATTCACGGATAAAATGTGCATGATCATAATATCCGCAATCAATAGCTGTAAGGAAAACACTTTGTTCAGGGTGTTGTTGTAATACTTCCTGTGCATTCTGGAATCTCACAACAGAACTGAATACTTTTGGAGTTATTCCGATGACGGATTTAAACTTACGTTCAAACTGGCGTTGACAGAGACATACTTCTTCTAATACTTCTTTGATTGGTAAGCATCCTTTGTGGCATTTTATGGTATCTACTGCTGCCATAATTTGTTTATCAGGAATAGTGATGCGATTTAGTTTGCCAGTCAGATAGGAGTCTATATAGTTTACCACTTCTCTTACATCATTCCGGATGGCTATATTATCACAAAATAATGTATTGTCAAAAATGGATTCTAACAAAGACATATCTATTCTCTGATTGGTTAATTCGTGTATGGGTACATTGATAAAAGCTGTGATACCTCCTGGTTTGAAGCGTACACCTACCATTTTCATACATCGGGTATATAAAACGTCAGAATAGGAAGTCATTGTACCTACAATGTATGGATGAAAAGGAGACATTCCGTTATTGGATATAGTGTCGTTACAATTTAATAAGATGTCTACGCATCCATCCGGCAAAATCCTGACGGTTTGCTCTCCCTCAATGAAACTATCAAAAGTCCAATAAGTTTCTATATAGGGCAATAGGACAATACTGGGACGGTATTCCTGATACATTGGATTTATTAATCAGGTTACAAATATAATAATTACATCCGGAAACTACATTATAAACGCATTATCCGGAATGCTTATTTATTTTTCCGGTCGTTGTCTTTTTGCTTTTGATTGTGCACTATCTGTTTTTGTAGAATCATTCTTTTGAACTTCTTCCTGCTTTTTCTCCATTTTTCTCTTTAGATTACGAAGCTTCCACTTGTTCCAGAAGAAAAGTTCATTCCATTTACTGAAATCTTTTTTATACATAATACCGACTCCCTGAGTGGTCAGATTGGTTTTAGTATAATAGCGATCATTCGTTTCATTATATGCTTTCAATCGTACTTCTCCCGAACGGGTCAGTAACCATTCTGCTTCAAAGTCTCCCACAAAGTTAGTATTTGCCATTGGATTATCTCGGTATCCAAAGTTCCCATTGATAATCAGCCGGTTATTGAGTAACTGCCCCGAAAGGATTCCTTCCACTTCCATATCTGTCCAGCCCTTCTCACCGGTACTGAGATTTGTTCCGATATTCCAGTTGTTATTGTCGATAATCTGTGAGAGTACATTGTTCAGCTGTCCGGATAGAGTAGAAGATAATACAGAAGACATCATGTCGGAACTCTGTCGGTTACCTGTATTATTTTCCATGTAAAACTTACCAATACCTAACAGATAGAGTATCTGCATATTCATTTGCTCATCTGTGCTGATATAATTGCGTACCAAAGCCTGTACCTCATCACGTTCGTTGGGAAGCTCAATACCCAGTTTAATAGAGGGACGCAACAGAATGCCAGTAAGATTCATCATACAGTTTACACGAACATTCGGTTGTTGTACAACCACAGATGCATCTGGTATCAGATCATTTAATGAGGCTGAGGGTACAGTGTAAGAGGCTTGTATATCCAATGTAGCATCAAGTGGTGGTCCATTGAATGTAATAGTACTTCCGTCTTTGATAATAAAGTCCTTACGTATTACTTCCTGAAGGCTGAATTTATAGATACCCTGTTGGATGTGGTAGTTACCGAACATTTTCACATCTCCTTTATTATAGAACTCTACACGAATATTACCTGAACCCCGCCCACTGATATAATCACCGGCAACAGGATCCATAACAATTTTCATTGTAGCATCCGGTGTAGCATCTACTAATATGTTGAGACGGATGTCTGTCTGTGAATTTTTCTCTTCTTCTTTCTGTTGGACTTGTTCATAGAATGAAATGATCTGTATCGAGTCCTGTATGCTACGTCGTGGGGTTTTGTCTACAAACTTAATAAATTGATTACTGGTGGCCGAAGCAACAGTTCCTGTACTATATGTAAAGTTTGTATTCCGGTTAGTAGTCATTGCTATATTTGCATCGAGTCCGTCTTGTGCATTACCTGCGAGCAGAGCATTTCCAGTGGCATATACTGTACCATAGAAGGGGAGATCCGGAGATTCCTGTGTGTTCATTACCAGCATATTGTTGACCTGAATGTCGAATTGATACTTTATATTCTTGAAATGTTCGTAATGGAGATATCCATTCATTCTTCCCTGGTGCCCTTCCATATCTGAAATATGGATGTGATCGAATGTGATTCCTTCCGGTGCCAGACGTATCGTGTCTTTTATGGCAAACGAGGTATTAAGTATATCAAATTTCATTGAGGCATCTGTCATTACGGCACCATCGAGATTTAATCCTTTGAATTTACCGTAAAAGTGCACTTTTCCTGTAGCTCTTCCTTTAATATCCCGAGCAATGGACCGCATATAATGTTCCAGAAACTTAATGTTCAGGTTTTCAGCATCAATGTTTAGATCGAGTCCGCTTGTAGGTTTGATAGGGTAGATGAACCCGTCTACGTGAACTTTGGAAATGTTTTTTTCTTGTATATGTGCATCCAGATAAATGCCTTTTTTCTCATTGTCCCATGCGCCATAGATATCTAAATCACCTAATAACCCTTTGTTCAGTGTGAAATTACGTATAGACAAGCGTGTGTTGAGTACCGGTTTCTTTAGTATTCCACTGGCATAAGCCATACCTGTGGCATCTCCCTCAAAATTAACATCGTCTGAAATGCGTGCAATGTCAAAAACATAACCGATATTGATGTCTTTCAGATTAACTTTTACTGTATCCGCTGGATTGTCGGATACGCGTCCGTTGATTCGGATATAACGGTCCTGATGACTAAAATAGAAATCGTTAACATCAATTTTACCAGAATCCACCACTACTTGCGAAGGATGTACTTCCCAAATAGTATCATTTAAGATAACATCCGTAGGCTTTATGTCTACAATTGCTTTGAGTAAGGGTTTGTCTCCTTCTGTACGTAAAAATTGTGCAGCAGCAGCCAATTGTCCGCTATATGTGACAGCAGCATTATTTCCCCAATTAATAGTAGTGTTTACAAGGTCATCTTTAGCCTGTGCTTCAAGAGAAAGGTTCACAGCTCCGTTCTTTTTTTGATTGGTAAAGCGAACTCTGGCTCTGAACTGGTCAACAGGGTTTTCACAAAGTAATAATCCTGATTCTATGAAATTGTTTTTGTATTGTAAACGTGGGAAATATCCTTCTACACGCAGGCGTTGCATTCGGTCATTGACATATCCGTTAATGGTGGAATGGGTATATACCTTTAATGGAATATCAAAGATAGTGGATAGAATATCTGTATTATATATATTAATGTCAAAACTGAAATTGTTGTCAGTCTTTATTGGCTTTTTAGGAGGAAGGATGAGTGAGGGTACATAACTACGCAAAATACCCATTATACTGGCGGGCAGTGTGTGGTACATGAAACGTCCCTTTACATTGGCAGTCAGAAACTCAGAGTTTAAGGTTAATTGGTTAATACCTGTCTGTTGTGTGGCGGACAGATGCATGTTCTTCATGAAGAAATTTTTCTCGGGAGCTGTGAACTGCAAACTATCTATATCTATATCACCAATCATCTGATCAATAGAGCCTCCCTTGAAATTCGCGTTTACTTTTATGGAGAATATTGCATCTTTATATTTGGGTGTCAGGTTTAATTCGTGTGGACGGAAATTACTTACTGAGGCTGAAAAGTCAAAAGTTGGTACTTTCTCAGTCAGGTTAATGTTACCATTAATAGCAATAGTACCGTTTTCGTCATTTAATGCTACTTTACCATTGAATCCACCACGTTTGTATTCACCATCGAGAGTGATATTTTCATATTTATAACTACTATATTCAATGGCAGCTACTAGGCCTTTCAATACGATGGAAGGGCGCTGCTTTTCATAATGATTACCTTGTACGTCGAGATTAAAGGTGATTTCTCCTAACTTTTCATTATTCAATAATTTCCCCAGTTCAAAATCTTTTGTTTTAACGGATCCGGAATAGGCAAACAGACCCTTTGCTTTGTTTGAACTGAGTTTTAAGTCGGTTTTTACAGAACCTATGTCTGTATGGAACAGACCGTATGTGACGAGATCCGTGAAGTATCCGGAAACCTCTCCATGAAAAGATACATCTCCCAGGCGCTCAAGTATAGGAGGAACTCCATTATAATTTTTACTTAAATTGCGTACCAGAAAACCAATGCCGTCACTATTGGCCGAAAGATTAGACATTTTGCCAAAAACGAAAGCGTCTTGTGGGTGTGACAGGTCTTGCAAAGAAACATCTCCTAACAGATGGAACTGCTTACCAGCCTTTATTTCAAGCTTAGAGCAATTCAGTTGGTCTATTGTACCATTGACATCCATATCGAGTTCGATCTGTTCTTTGAAGTTGGATAATGCCGGAACAAATGGAGAAATATCCTTTAATGTGATATGTGAAGGTAATGTGTGGAAAGAGAATCGTACGTTATTGGCAAATTGTTTAAATGCTCCCAGACTATCGTAATTCAGATGAATAGTATCCATCTTCAGAGAAGTATTAGGCAAATCAATAACAAAATTATCAATGGACATTTCTTTATCGTTAGCTACTAGCTTCAGACTTAGTTTTTTAAGCTCAAATCCGGATTGTTCGTCTACGCTTAGTCGCTTGATTGAGGCGTTTACAGAGTCATTTTGCAGCGCTTTCAACGAGATATTGGCTATAATGTTCTGTAAACGCACATGTTTGGCATTGAACTTACCTGGAGTTTCTTCTTCAGAAAGTACATCATATGCCAGTTTTCCACGACGAATTAATATGGAATTGATACGCAGGTCGATATTTTGCTCCTTCTTAATAGTATCTTTGGACGCAAATGCGTCAAGGACAAATTTGAAGTTAGGTGGTGAATCCGGAGTTTTTTTGTTTAGATTGATGTTGAAACCAAACAACTGCACACTACTAATGGTTATTTTTCCTTTGAAAAGAGGAAGTATCTCAAATTTGGCAGAGAGGCGGGTAACCTTCAACATTTCCTTCCCTGACTGGTCGTCAAGTAATACATCATCGATAATGATACGGTTCAACAGTCCCATATCTATTCTTCCAATAGTTAATTCGGTACCCATTACACGGGAGAGTTCTTTGGCTACGAATACAGCAAACTTCTGCTGAACAAAAGGTATGTTCAACAAAAGAATGACCCCGATATATACTCCCAGTACGATACCGAGTACCCAGCGTACAGTCTTTTTCAGCGTTCTGATAAGCGGTTACTTTTATTTTGCGAACAAAAATATAAAATAGTTCGTTATGAATCGTACTTTTATCATTACTTTTGTACCGTTTAAACATCAAAAAAACTATGAGTACAATAATATTAGGAATTGAGTCCTCTTGTGATGATACGTCGGCAGCCGTTATCAAGGATGGTTATTTGCTGTCGAATGTGGTATCCAGCCAGGCTGTTCATGAGGCGTATGGTGGTGTAGTGCCCGAGCTTGCTTCGCGTGCACATCAGCAAAATATAGTTCCGGTGGTACATGAAGCATTGAAACGTGCAGGAGTGACCAAGGAGGAATTGAGTGCTGTAGCTTTTACGCGTGGTCCGGGACTGATGGGGTCATTACTTGTAGGAGTTTCGTTCGCAAAAGGTTTTGCTCGTTCTTTAAATATACCAATGATTGATGTTAATCACTTGACTGGACATGTGTTAGCTCATTTTATTAAAGCAGAAGGTGAAGAGAATCAACAACCTAATTATCCTTTTCTTTGTTTACTTGTGTCGGGTGGTAATTCGCAGATTGTATTGGTGAAGGCATATAATGATATGGAAATTCTAGGGCAGACTATTGATGATGCTGCCGGAGAAGCGATTGATAAATGCTCAAAGGTGATGGGGCTCGGATATCCGGGGGGGCCGATTATTGATAAATTAGCACGTCAGGGAAATCCGAAAGCATTTACTTTCAGTAAACCGCATATACCGGGACTGGATTATAGTTTTAGTGGATTGAAGACTTCTTTCCTTTATTCACTTCGTGATTGGATGAAGGATGATCCTGATTTCATTGAACATCATAAGGTAGATCTTGCAGCTTCACTGGAAGCGACAATTGTAGATATTCTTATGGATAAACTTCGAAAAGCTGCCAAACAATATAAAATAAATGAGGTAGCTGTAGCCGGTGGAGTATCTGCTAATAACGGATTGCGTAACTCTTTCCGTGAACATGCCGAAAAATATGGCTGGAAAATATTTATTCCGAAATTCAGTTATACTACAGATAATGCTGCAATGATTGCTATTACAGGTTACTTCAAGTATCTGGATCGGGACTTCTGTTCGATAGAACTTCCGGCTTATTCGCGTGTTACTTTGTGATATAAAAGAGAGTTGTATTGAAAGAGGTTGCTAATTACAATTATCTGATTGGTATAATATGTTTGCAGAGATTATTACAATAGGCGATGAACTACTGATAGGGCAGGTCACCGATACAAATTCGGCCTGGATGGGGCGTGAGTTGAATAAAGTTGGCATTGAAGTGATTCGCGTTGTTTCTGTCCGTGATCGTGCGGATGAAATAACTGAGGCTGTAGACGATGCGATGAATAGGGCCGATATTGTATTAATGACTGGTGGATTGGGGCCTACGAAAGATGATATAACCAAACAGACGTTATGTGCTTATTTTGATACGGAGTTAGTGTTCTGTGAAGAGGTATTTGAAAATATCAAGCGTGTACTGGCAAGTAAGATACCGATGAATGCGTTAAATAAGAGCCAGGCAATGGTTCCAAAAGATTGCCTTGTGATAAATAACCGGGTAGGTAGTGCGCCTGTTAGTTGGTTTGAAAAAAATGGTAAGGTATTGGTATCTATGCCGGGTGTACCTCAGGAGATGATTACCGTGATGAGTGAAGAAGTGATTCCTCGTTTGCGTAAGAAATTTGATACAGATGTAATTATACATAAGACTTTTACTGTAAAGAATTACCCTGAATCTGTTTTGGCAGAAAAACTTGAATCATGGGAAGAAGCTTTGCCTGAATCTATAAAATTGGCCTATTTGCCTAAACCCGGTATTATTCGGCTCCGGCTTACAGGGCGTGGAAGGGATAAGGAAGCTGTGCAATCTCAGATTTCTGTTGAAGGGTGTAAACTGAAAGATATTTTAGGGGATGCTATTTTTGATGAAGAAGATACTCCACTTGAAATACTTATTGGAAATTTGCTAAGAGAGAAGAATTTGACCGTATCCACCGCAGAGAGTTGTACGGGAGGAAGCATTGCTGCTAAATTAACTTCTGTGCCTGGCAGTTCGGATTACTTTAAAGGAGGGATTGTTGCTTATTCTAATGAAATTAAGGAATCGTTGTTGGGGGTGTCGTCTGAAACGCTCAAAAAACAGGGGGCTGTCAGTGAAGAAACTGTGATCGAAATGGTAAAAGGTGCGATGAAAGCGTTGAAAACTGATTGTGCTGTTTCAACTTCCGGAATAGCTGGTCCTGGTGGAGGGACAAAAGAGAAACCGGTGGGTACTGTTTGGATTGCAGCTGCCTATAAAAATGAAATTCGAACAATGAAGCAAGATACAGACCGTGGGAGAGAGATGAATGTCGAGAGAGCTGGAAATAATGCCTTTTTGTTACTTCTGGGCCTTCTAAAATAAAGAAAAAGTGTACTGTATAACGAATTATTTTAAGAATTACTTGTTTTATATCTATAAAAGTGCTTACTTTGCGCTCTGTTTGAAATAAGTATAGATAAAAACTATAAAAATAAGATAGAAATGTCGAAGATTTGTCAAATTACCGGAAAGAAAGCCATGATTGGCAACAATGTTTCACACTCAAAGAGAAGAACAAAGAGAACCTTTGATTTGAACTTGTTTAACAAGAAGTTCTATTATGTAGAACAGGACTGCTGGATCAGCCTTAGCCTTTGTGCTGCTGGTTTGCGCATTATTAACAAAAAAGGATTGGATGCTGCACTGAACGATGCAGTTGCTAAAGGGTATTGTGATTGGAAAACCATTAAAGTGATTGGCTAAACGTAGAGGAGAAAACTGATTATGGCAAAGAAAGCAAAAGGTAATAGAGTACAGGTGATTCTGGAATGTACAGAACATAAAGATAGCGGTATGCCGGGAACATCTCGTTATATCACAACAAAAAATAGAAAAAATACTACAGAAAGACTTGAGTTGAAGAAATACAACCCTATTCTGAAGAGAGTAACAGTTCACAAGGAAATTAAATAATAAAAGATAGAGAATAACCCATGGCAAAGAAAACAGTAGCAAGTTTGCACGAAGGATCTAAAGAAGGTCGTTCTTATACTAAGGTTATCAAAATGGTTAAGTCTCCGAAAACTGGTGCTTACATTTTTGATGAACAGATGGTTCCTAACGAAAAGGTACAAGACTTTTTCAAGAAATAATAGATTGCAGTTATTCTGCAATTAAAAAATCCTCTCATGTTATTATTGGGGGGATTTTTTTTGTAGTTATAGATTTGTGAATCTTTATTTGTAATTCTATAAATAAAAAAAGAGCTCTCCTGAACAGTTTGAGATGCTTTCTTGTTGTTGTTTGAAGTTTGCTAAAACGTCGTGGAGTTTCAATTTTCTTTCCTCACTTTTTAGTTTTTCATTACTTTATTATATCTTTGTAGCATAATGTATTATACAAATAGTAAGTATCATGGGATTTTTTAGTTTTTTTTCAAAGGAAAAGAAGGAAACTTTAGATAAAGGATTATCTAAAACCAAGGAAAGTGTGTTCAGTAAGATAGCCCGCGCAGTAGCCGGTAAGTCAAAAGTGGACGACGAAGTGTTAGATAATTTGGAAGAGGTGCTCATTACTTCTGATGTAGGTGTAGAGACTACGCTAAACATCATTAAGCGTATTGAAAAACGTGCTTCAAATGACAAATATGTAAACACGCAAGAACTTAATACTATTCTTCGTGATGAAATAGCTGCATTGCTGACGGAGAATAACTCTGATGATGTCGCTGATTTTGATGTGCCAATAGATAAGAAGCCATATGTGATTATGGTAGTGGGTGTTAATGGAGTAGGTAAGACTACTACTATTGGAAAATTGGCATATCAGTTTAAGAAAGCCGGAAAATCAGTATACCTGGGTGCTGCGGATACATTCCGCGCTGCTGCGGTAGAGCAATTGGTTATCTGGGGTGAAAGAGTAGGAGTACCTGTTATTAAGCAAAAAATGGGTTCTGATCCTGCTTCTGTAGCATATGATACACTAAGTTCGGCTGTTTCCAATAATGCTGATGTGGTTATTATTGATACTGCAGGTCGCTTGCATAATAAGGTCGGATTGATGAATGAACTGACAAAGATCAAGAACGTTATGAAAAAAGTAGTGCCAGATGCTCCTAATGAGGTTTTGTTGGTGCTTGATGGTTCTACTGGGCAAAATGCTTTTGAACAAGCGAAACAATTTACATTGGCTACAGAGGTTACAGCTATGGCTATTACCAAATTGGATGGTACGGCTAAAGGGGGAGTCGTGATTGGTATTTCTGATCAGTTTAAAATTCCTGTAAAGTATATCGGTTTGGGTGAAGGTATGGAAGACTTACAGGTTTTCCGTAAAAAAGAATTTGTAGATTCCTTGTTTGGAGAGAATGCATGAAGAGAAAGACTATAGATATTATAACCTTAGGGTGTTCTAAAAATTTAGTAGATTCAGAACAGTTGATGCGTCAACTAAACGAAGCCGGATATAACGTTACTCATGACTCAGAGAAACCTAAAGGAGAGATTGCGGTAATAAATACCTGTGGTTTTATTGGTGATGCAAAAGAGGAGTCTATTAATATGATTCTTGAATTTGCTCAGGAGAAAGAAGAAGGGAATCTGGAAAAATTATTCGTAATGGGATGTTTGTCAGAACGGTACTTAAAAGAACTGGCAATCGAAATTCCCCAGGTAGATAAATTTTATGGAAAGTTTAATTGGAAAGAACTTCTAAAAGATCTGGGTAAAGCTTATCATGATGAATTGTACATTGAACGAACATTAACTACTCCTGGTCATTATGCTTATCTGAAAATCTCAGAAGGGTGTGATCGGAAATGTTCATATTGTGCTATTCCTATAATAACAGGATACCATGTGTCACGGCCGATTGAAGAAATACTGGATGAGGTGAGATATCTTGTGTCTCAGGGTGTGAAAGAGTTTCAGGTTATAGCACAAGAGCTTACTTATTACGGAATTGACTTGTATAAGAAACAAATGCTTCCAGAATTGATAGAACGCATTTCTGATATTCCTGGGGTAGAATGGATTCGTCTGCATTATGCTTATCCAGCTCATTTTCCTACAGATCTTTTTCGTGTAATGCGTGAGCGTGATAATGTATGTAAATATATGGATATTGCTTTGCAGCATATTAGTGACAATATGTTGGAGCATATGCGTCGGCATGTAACAAAGGAGGATACTTATCGGTTAATAGAGCAGTTTCGTGAAGAAGTTCCCGGTATTCATTTGCGTACTACCCTGATGGTAGGGCATCCGGGAGAAACAGAGGCTGATTTTGAAGAATTGAAAGAATTCGTTCGTAAGGTGCGTTTTGACAGAATGGGAGCTTTTGCATATTCAGAAGAGGAGGGGACTTATGCTGCCGAGCATTATGAAGATTCTGTTTCTGCAGAAGTAAAGCAGGCTCGTTTGGATGAATTGATGGATATTCAGCAAGGGATATCATCTGAGTTAAGTGCTGCAAAAGTGGGTAAGCAACTAAAAGTAATTATTGACCGTATTGAGGGAGATTATTATATTGGACGTACGGAGTTCGATTCTCCGGAAGTGGATCCAGAGGTTTTGATTAATCGTGCGGACCAAACGCTTCTGATTGGTAACTTTTATCAGATAGAGGTGATTGATTCTGATGATTTTGATCTTTTTGGAAAGATTATTTAAAGTATTTTTCCATGGAATTTGTTTATTTGCTTAATAATGACTAATATAGCGTCGTACTTTTAAAATTTTTGGATTTGAATAATAAAGATTTTATTTCAGAGTTATCGCGTAGGTTAGGATATACAATTAAGGATACATCCGAATTGGCATCCTCTTTATTGTCGGGTATGACCCAGGAATTACAAGAGGGAAATGTTGTTACAATACAAGGTTTTGGGACCTTTGAAGTAAAGAAGAAAGCAGAACGTATTACAGTTAATCCAACAACGAAGCAACGCATGCTTGTTCCTCCTAAATTGGTTTTGACGTATAGACCGAGTGCTCAACTAAAAGATAAGTTTAAATAAAGGTTCACTCTCATGAATGAAAGGTTATATCTGCAGAATTTTATAGACTTATTATCTGAGAAATACGGCATGGATAAAAAAGATGCCGATAAATTTGTTAAAGAGTTCTTTCTTTTGATAGAGGAAGCTCTTGAACAGGACAGGTCTGTGAAAATTAAAGGCTTTGGCACTTTCAAACTGGTGGATGTTGAGAGTAGGGAGAGTGTGAAGGTTAATACGGGAGAACGATTCCAGATACAGGGTTATACAAAGGTTTCCTTTATTCCGGATGGTTCATTACGTGATATTATTAATAAGCCATTTTCTCATTTTGAAACAGTGGTGTTGAATGAAAAGACTGTTTTGGAAGATACTCCGGTGGTGGATTCGGATGATGATGGGGAGTTGACAGAAGAGGAACCTGTATCACAGAGTGTGGGGAGAGTGAATCCTGAAGAAAGTATCAAAGAAGTAGAGAGTGCTGAGGAAATAGTTGAAGAAGAAAAGTCTTCGATAGAAGAAAAGGAGAAAGAAGTTTCTGCTGTGGAAAATGCTTCAGTAGCGGCAGAAGGGCAAGATGCGGTTACTGAAGTTGTAGTACCGAAAGTAGAAGAGGTGAAAAATGAAATAATAGTTGGTGAAAAAGGAGTTTCTGACGATATTATTATGAAGAAAGAAGCTACTCCTTCTGTAAATCAACCCTCTCAATTGGATAAGGAAAAAACAGCAGATCCAGAGAATTCTCGGTCAGTAGCTCCAAAGTTGTCTGCAGAAGAAATAATAGCCCGGGAATTGGCTGTTTCAACAGTGGCGGATGAAGCTCCGGTTAAAAGAAAAAGTAAACCCAAGCAGGTGAAATCTGAAAAGTCTCCGGTACCTTATCTTATTGCAATAATCGTTATTGTATTATTGCTTTGTGGAGGGGCCTTGCTTTTCATCTATTATCCTGATCTCTTTGATTCTGCAGACAGAATTGAAAAAGTGAAGGAAATGGAAAAGGTTGTTCAGCCTACTTCAGAACCGGTTATTCTCCAAGATACAATAATCAGAGAAGATACGGTTGCTGAAGTGAAAGAAGAAACTCCGGTGGCTGTTCCTGTATCTAAAAAAGAACCGGAAACAGTGAAGAAAGACGCTGGTAAATCGACAACAGCTAAGTCTGTTCCTTTCAAACCGGATTCTGTTAGTTATATTATAACGGGAACTAAAACTACATATACTATCAAAGAAGGGGAAACATTGACAAGAGTTGCTTTACGCTTTTATGGAACTAAAGCTTTGTGGCCATACATCGTAAAACACAATCCGGGAGTTATCAAAAATCCCGATAATGTACCGTATGGAACTACGATTAAGATCCCTGAATTAGTTAGGAAATAATAGCTCGAACTTTTTACTTCGCCTGAATGTATACATGCTTGTTTCATTCAGGCGGAGTTTTTTGTATAGGTGCGAAATGTTATGGAACTGCTAAACCATATAAAAGTACCTTAATCTAAAGGTTTCGCATTGTTTTTTAATAAAAATTAGTTGCAATGGTTAATTTTATGGCGTACTTTTGGAATCGAATTAAAAAGCCTTACACAAACAAGAGGCTTATATATTATTTGTGGTAATTAAACAATAAAATATTAAGTATTTATGGCTGAATCAATTGATATCCGCGAATTGAATGAGCGGATTGAAAGACAAAGTGCTTTCGTTACCAATCTTACAACAGGCATGGACCAGATTATTGTTGGTCAGAAACATTTGGTAGAGTCGCTGCTTATTGGACTTCTTTCTGACGGGCATGTACTGTTGGAAGGTGTGCCTGGTTTGGCAAAGACATTAGCAATCAAAACGTTGGCATCATTGATTGATGCACAATATAGTCGTGTACAATTCACCCCCGACTTATTGCCTGCTGACGTTATTGGTACAATGGTTTACAGTCAGAAGGACGAATCATTTCAGGTAAAAAAAGGTCCTGTTTTTGCTAATTTTGTATTGGCTGATGAAATAAACCGTGCACCGGCTAAAGTACAGAGTGCCTTGCTTGAAGCGATGCAGGAACGTCAGGTTACTATTGGTAAACAAACTTTTCTTTTGCCTGAACCTTTCTTAGTATTAGCTACTCAAAATCCGATTGAGCAGGAAGGTACTTATCCGTTGCCGGAAGCACAGGTGGACCGTTTCATGTTGAAGGTAGTCATTGATTATCCGAAGTTGGAAGAAGAAAAATTGATTATTCGTCAGAATATTAATGGTGAGAAATTTAATGTAAAGCCTATCCTCAAGGCAGATGAAATTCTTGAGGCTCGTAAAGTCGTTCGCCAGGTTTATCTGGATGAGAAAATAGAACGTTATATTGTAGATATTGTATTTGCGACACGTTATCCTGATAAATATGATTTGAAGGAGTTGAAAGATATGATTGGATTTGGCGGTTCTCCCCGCGCGTCTATTAATCTTGCATTGGCTGCACGTACATATGCATTCATTAAACGACGTGGATATGTAATACCGGAAGATGTGCGTGCTGTAGCTCATGACGTACTTCGTCATCGTATTGGTTTGACGTATGAGGCAGAAGCCAGCAATATAACTTCAGATGAAATTATCAGTAAGATATTGAATAAAGTTGAAGTGCCTTAACTTTGATTGAGTGATGAATAATTCTCGATTTTCAAATCTCAATTCTCAATTAAACAGATGGAAACAAGTGAAATATTAAAAAAGGTCCGTCAGATTGAAATAAAGACGCGTGGATTGTCTAACAATATTTTTGCAGGTCAGTATCATTCGGCTTTCAAAGGTAGAGGTATGGCGTTTTCAGAGGTGCGTGAATATCAGTTTGGTGACGATATTCGTGATATCGACTGGAATGTGACTGCGCGTTTTAATAAACCCTACATTAAGGTGTTTGAAGAAGAACGTGAGCTGACAGTGATGTTGATGGTTGATGTTTCCGGTAGTTTGGAATTTGGTACTGTTAAGCAGATGAAGAAAGATATGATAACTGAGATTGCTGCAACATTGGCATTTTCGGCTATTCAGAACAATGATAAAATTGGTGTAATCTTTTTCTCTGATCGAATAGAGAAGTTCATTCCTCCTAAGAAAGGACGTAAACATATTCTTTATATAATTCGTGAATTAATTGATTTTAAACCTGAAAGTCGTCGTACAAATATTCGGTTAGCACTGGAGTACTTGACGAATGTAATGAAAAGGCGTTGTACTGCTTTTATTTTATCTGATTTTATTGATCAGGAAAATTTCAAGAATGCCATGACGATTGCCAACCGGAAGCATGATGTAGTAGCCGTTCAGGTTTACGATAGGCGTGTGGCTGAACTTCCACCAATAGGATTGATGAAAATTAAAGATGCCGAAACCGGACATGAACAATGGATTGATACTTCGTCGAAAGCAGTTCGTCAGGCACATCATAATTGGTGGGTGAGTAAACAGGATGAACTGAGTGACATCTTTACTAAAAGTAATGTAGATTCAGTATCGGTACGTACAGATCAGGACTATGTAAAGGCGTTGTTGAACTTGTTTGCCAAACGAAATTAACGGAAAGACAATGAATAGAAATGGTTTTCTAATAATACTGTTGTTTTTGTTATCTGGTAGGGCTGTTGCACAGTCTGTTACTGTTGAAGCTAAAATAGATTCTTTGCAGATTCTCATTGGAGAACAGGCAAAGATACAATTACAGGTGGCGATGGATGCAAAGCAGCGAGCTGTTTTGCCTGCTTATACTGATACAATAGTACGCGGAGTGGAAATTGTGGAAACTGCTAAACCGGATACACAATTTTTGAATGACCGTCAGCGATTGCTGATTACACAAGAATATACTGTAACATCTTTTGATTCTGCTCTTTATTATCTGCCTCCGATGGTGGTGACGGTTGATAATAAAGAGTATAAGTCGAAGGCATTAGCATTGAAAGTATACTCGATGCCAGTAGATACCTTGCATCCGGATCAATTCTTTGGGCAGAAAGCCGTAATGAAAGCTCCTTTTGTTTGGGAAGATTGGTATGGACTAATCGGATGTTCATTCCTTGCATTACCGTTGCTTGCTTTGCTTATTTATTTTATCATACGTATTCGTGATAATAAGCCAATTATACGTAAGGTGAAAGTAGAACCCAAATTGCCTCCGCATCAGGCTGCAATGAAAGAGATCGAACGTATTAAGAATGAGAAGGTATGGCAAAAAGGACTTCCGAAGGAATATTACACGGAACTTACAGATACTCTTCGTACTTATATAAAAGATCGTTTTGGTTTCAATGCGTTAGAGATGACTTCTTCGGAAATCATTGATAATCTGATGGAAATGAATGATAAAGAAGCTATTGCAGATTTGAAGGAGCTCTTCCAAACAGCGGATTTAGTAAAGTTTGCTAAGCATGATCCGCAAATGAATGAGAATGATGCCAATCTGATTAATGCTATTGATTTTATTAATGAAACTAAGCAGCCTGAAGAGGAGAACCAGAAGCCGCAACCAACGGAGATTACGATTATAAAAAAACGTTCATTGCGTGCTAAGATATTGCTTATTTGTGGCATTGTTTTATTATCAGTAGCTCTTGTAGCAACTTTTGTATATATTGGAATGCAACTTTATAATCTCTTTGCTTAAGGGAGTATTTCTCAATCGTGAATAGTAAATTGTAAAATCGTAAATAGAATGGTTTTTGCCAATATTGAATATTTATTTTTGCTGCTGTTGCTCATACCTTATATTGTATGGTATGTTTTAAAGTGGAAGAAAAGCCAGGCAACGCTTCAAATTTCGGATGCCCGGGTATATGCACATACACCAAAAAGTTATAAGAACTATTTGTTGCATGTACCATTTGGACTTCGAATCATAGCATTGATATTGATTATTCTGGTACTTGCCCGACCTCAAACTACGGATAACTGGCAAAATAGCGAAATAGAGGGTATTGATATTATGCTTGCTATTGACGTATCTACCAGTATGCTTGCTGAGGATTTAAAGCCTAATAGATTGGAAGCCGCTAAAGATGTAGCAGCTGAATTTATTAATGGACGTCCGAATGACAATATTGGTTTGACTTTATTTGCTGGTGAAAGTTTCACGCAGTGTCCTTTAACAGTGGATCATGCAGTGTTGCTCAACTTGTTTCAAAGCATTAAATGTGGTATTGTGACAGACGGGACAGCAATAGGTATGGGTATTGCTAATGCAGTAACGCGTTTGAAAGATAGTAAAGCTAAATCAAAGGTTATTATTTTGTTAACTGACGGTACGAATAATAAAGGAGATATTTCTCCTTTAACTGCTGCTGAGATAGCTAAGAGTTTTGGTATTCGCGTATATACAATTGGTGTCGGTACAAATGGCATGGCTCCTTATCCGTATCCGATAGGAAATTCTGTGCAGTATGTAAATATACCTGTTGAAATTGACGAAAAGACGTTGACTGAGATTGCAGGTACAACAGACGGAAATTATTTCCGGGCTACCAGTAATTCAAAGCTGAAAGAGGTTTATGAAGAAATTGATAAACTGGAAAAAACAAAGTTGAGTGTTAAGGAATATAGCAAACGTCAGGAAGAATATCGCTGGTTTGCCTTGGTAGCTTTTCTTTGTATATTACTAGAGGTACTGTTGCGTAACTCAATTCTTAAGAAGATTCCATAGTATAAATGTGATTTCAATCGTAAATTGTAAATCGTAAAATTTAAATAGAAAGATGTTTCGATTTGAAGAACCTGCATATTTATATCTGTTGTTGCTATTACCGTTATTAGCTGTTTTCTATCTGTATTCTAATTACAGAAAGCGAAAAGCTATTCGTCGTTTTGGTGATCCGGTATTGATGGCACAACTTATGCCTGACGTTTCCAAATATCGTCCGGATGTGAAGTTTTGGTTGATTTTTGCTGCAATCGGATTGTTTGCCGTATTGTTGGCACGTCCGCAGTTTGGTTCAAAACTGGAAACAGTGAAACGTAAAGGAGTAGAGGTAATAATTGCACTTGATATATCTAACTCTATGTTGGCGCAGGATGTTCAACCTAACCGTTTGGAAAGAGCTAAACGTCTTATATCTAGATTGGTAGATGAAATGGAAAATGACAAGGTAGGTATGATTGTGTTTGCAGGTGATGCTTTTACTCAACTTCCGATCACAAGTGATTATATTTCTGCTAAAATGTTTTTGGAGTCTATTAATCCTTCACTGATCTCTAAACAGGGAACTGCCATCGGAGCTGCTATTAATCTTGCAACACGTAGTTTCACTCCCCAAGAAGGGGTAGGACGTGCTATTATTGTCATTACTGATGGTGAGAATCATGAAGGAGGAGCTGTGGAAGCTGCTAAGGCTGCGGCTGAAAAAGGAATCCAGGTGAGTGTATTAGGAATAGGACTTCCTGATGGGGCTCCGATTCCCGTTGAAGGTACAAACGATTTTCGTCGTGATCAGGATGGAAATGTAGTGGTAACTCGACTTAATGAAGCTATGTGTCAGGAAATCGCTAAAGATGGTAAGGGTATATATGTACGTGTTGATAATTCAAATTCTGCTCAAAAAGCTATTAACCAGGAAATTAATAAAATGGCAAAATCAGATGTTGAATCCAAAGTATATACAGAATTCAACGAGCAGTTCCAGGCCATTGCATGGATTATTTTGCTTTTATTATTAGCCGAGATGTTGATATTGGAACGTAAGAATCCGTTGTTTAAGAACATTCATCTGTTCTCTAATAAGAAGTAATTATGCTTATGTCAAAAAATAAATATATTCTGTTCATTCTGTTTGTGATGCTGGCAGCTGGAGCTTCAGCACAAAAGATAGAGAGAGACTATATCCGTAAAGGAAATCGTTTGTTTAACGATAGTGTATTCGTAGATGCTGAAGTGAATTATCGAAAGGCATTGGAAGTCAACCCTAAATCAACGGTTTCTATGTATAATCTTGGTAATACACTGTCTCAGCAGCAGAAATTTAAAGATGCTATGGAGCAATATGTAGCTGCTGGTAAGATTGAGAAAGATAAAATGAAACTGGCACATATTTATCATAATATGGGCGTTTTATTTCAGGCAGGGAAAGATTATGGTCAGGCTGTAGAGGCTTATAAAATGTCGTTGCGTAATAATCCTAAAGATGATGAAACTCGTTATAATCTGGCATTGGCACAGAAGATGTTGAAGGATCAGCAACAGAATCAGCAAAACCAGGATCAAAACCAAGATCAGAATAAGGATGAGCAGGAAAAGAAGCAGGATCAGCAAAAAGATCAGAATAAGCAAAATGATCAAAAGAAAGATGATCAGCAGCAGCAACCGCCCAAGCCAGAGAAGAAAGATAATGAGATGTCAAAGGAAAATGCTGAACAACTCCTTAATTCTGTGATGCAAGACGAAAAGGATACCCAGGATAAAGTTAAAAAACAGCAACAGGTAATTCAGGGAGGTCGTCTCGAAAAAGATTGGTAATAACAAAGTAAGATGATAAAAACTTCAAAAGAAATGAGAAAACTGATTTTCTTATTGATAATATTTGTAGCAGCAAGCATTAATGTCTTTGCCGATGGCAAAGTATCGTTTACTGCATCAGCACCTGATGTAGTAGTGGTGGGAGACCAATTCAGGTTATCCTATACAGTGACTACGCAGAAGGTGAGAGACTTTCGTGCACCATCTATCAAAGGGTTTGATGTATTGATGGGACCTACTCGAAGTACGTTTAGTAATACGCAAATAATTAATGGTGCGATGTCTTCAGAAAAAGGAATTACATTTACCTATATTCTGATGGCAACAACTGAAGGTGATTATTCTATTTCTGGTGCAACAATTACGGCAGATGGAGATCAAATGGTTTCTAACTCTGTAAAAATAAAAGTGCTTCCACCCGATCAGAGTGCAGCTGCGACTTCAAGTGGTGCGGCTACGCAGGGGAATAGTTCTTCTGGCAGAACTTCTTCTGCAAGTGTTTCCAGTCAAGACTTGTTTGTAACAGCAACAGCTACAAAAACAACTGTTTATGAGCAAGAGGCTTTTCTACTGACTTATAAAATTTATACACGTGAAAGCCAGTTGCAATTTGATAATGTGAAATTACCGGATTTTAAAGGTTTCCATTCGCAGGAAATAGAACGTCCATCTAATGCAAAATGGTCGCAAGAGCATTATAAAGGAAGAAACTATTATACTACTGTTTTTCGACAGTTCGTGTTATTTCCACAGCAGTCCGGAAAGCTCACGATTGAGCCGGCACGGTTTGATGCCTCTGTTGCAAAAGCAGTACGGAGCGCTGATCCATTTGATGCATTCTTTAATGGAGGCAGTAACGTTGTTGAAGTGAAGAAAGTACTTACAACTCCGGCTATTACAATCAATGTGAATGCTCTTCCTGCGGGTAAACCTGCTGATTTCTCAGGTGGAGTAGGAGAGTTTACTATTAGTTCTTCAATAAATAGTAAGGATGTAAAAACAAATGATGCAATCACGATTAAGTTGGTAATTTCTGGTACAGGAAATTTAAAATTACTTTCAAATCCGGAGGTGAAATTTCCGGAAGATTTCGAAGTGTATGACCCAAAAGTAGATAGCCAGGTCCGTTTGACATCGAGCGGGTTGTCTGGTAATCGTGTGATTGAATATTTAGCAATTCCGCGTCATCCAGGTAATTATAAGATACCGGCTGTAACATTCTCTTATTTCGATATTAAATCCAAGTCTTATAAGACGTTGAAAACAGAAGACTATGAAATAAAAGTAGAGAAAGGTGCTGGTAATGCGGATCAAGTGATTGCGAACTTCACAAATAAAGAAGACCTGAAAGTTTTGGGTGAAGATATTCGTTATATTAAGTTGAAAGATGTAGCGCTTCAGCCTAAGGGAAGTTTCTTCTATGGTTCATTCACTTACTGGTTGTTCTACATAATTCCTGCCATTGCTTTCATTATATTCTTTATTATTTATCGTAAGCAGGCAGCCGAGAATGCTAATGTGGCCAAAATGCGTACGAAGAAGGCAAATAAGGTAGCTACAAAGCGTATGAAACTGGCAGGTAAACTGCTTGCTGAAAATAAGAAAGAAGCATTCTATGATGAAGTATTGAAAGCTTTGTGGGGATATATAAGTGATAAACTGAATATCCCGGTATCTCGCTTATCAAAGGATAATGTGGAAGAGAAGTTGAGAAATCATGGAGTAAGTGATGAATTGATTAAAGAGTTTTTGGATGCTTTAAATGAATGTGAATTTGCACGTTTTGCTCCGGGAGATGAAAGCCAGGCTATGGATAAAGTCTATTCGTCATCTCTGGCTGTGATGAGTAAGATGGAGAATTCAATAAAACACTAAATTAGAAGAGATTAACATCATGAAAAAGATATTGTTTTTTACATTTAGTTTATTGGTTTCAATAGCTTCTATTGGACAGAACTCGTTGAAGACAGACTCTTTGCAGGCTGTAGAAACAGACTCAATAGGTGCTGGTATGCAACAGTTCTCTTCTAAATTGGAAGATGTTACAAAAGCTGAAGGGGACAGTGCATATATGAGAAACGATTATATTTCTGCTATTCAGATTTACGAGGCGCTGTTGGGTAAGGGGGAAGCTGCAGATGTTTACTATAACCTTGGGAATAGTTATTATAAAGCCGGTGATATTGCCAGAGCAATATTGAATTACGAACGTGCTTTATTGCTTCAACCAGGTAATAGTGATGTTCGTGCCAATTTAGAGATAGCACGTTCCAAAACGATTGATAAAGTAGAAGCAGTTCCAGAAATCTTTTTTGTTTCCTGGATAAATTCTTTAGTTAATAGTATGAGCGTAGATGCGTGGGCTGTGTGGGGTGTTGCTTGTTTTATACTATTGATTATATCCCTTTATTTCTTTATTTTCTCAAAGCAGATTGTATTGAAGAAAGCGGGCTTTATATGTGGGATCATTTTTCTGATTGTAGTTGTTTTAGCGAATATATTTGCCGGACAACAGAAAGACGAATTATTGAACCGTAATAACGCTATCGTGGTAAATCCGAGTGTTACAGTTCGTAGTACTCCTAGTGATAGTGGAACAAGTTTGTTTATTCTTCATGAAGGACATAAAGTAGATGTAAAAGATAATTCCATGAAAGACTGGAAAGAAATACGTTTAGAAGATGGTAAAGTGGGATGGATACCCGCTTCTGCAATCGAAATAATATAGAAATAATAATTAAAATAAGAGTAAAATCCCCGTGTAGATATGTCTACACGGGGATTTTGCTATATAATATCTATCTAAAATTGTATTTTATCTAATATAGTAAAAAAAAAGGGTAAATAGTTTGTTTTATCTTTTTTTTTCATTAAGTTTATAGCGTGATAATGATTCACATTAGTATTAACCATTAAATTTATGTGACATGAGGACAATAACATTCAATGAACTTCGTAAAATTAAAGATTCATTGCCTAGCGGTAGCATGCATAGAATAGCTGATGAACTTGGTCTACACGTAGATACAGTGCGCAATTTCTTCGGCGGACATAATTTTAAAGAGGGTAAAAGTGTCGGAATACATTTAGAGCCCGGTCCGGACGGTGGGTTAGTGATGATTGACGATACTACCGTACTTGACCGGGCTCTTCGCATTCTTGATGAACTAAATATGAGTATGCAAAGAGAAGAAGCTACCGAACCTATGCAGGCTTAATGAAAAGATATACTTGCAGAATCCCAATTGAATCAAAAACAATTGGGATTTCTTATTTGTTAAATTCATATATATTAATGGATTATGGAAGACAAATTAGTTACTTTAGCTATTCTGACTTATACAAAAGCTCAGATATTGAAAAATGTCCTTGAAAATGAGGGTGTTGAGACGTATATTCATAATGTGAATCAGATTCAACCAGTTGTTTCATCAGGTGTCCGATTACGCATAAAAGAAAGTGATTTACCAAGGGCACTCAAGATTACAGAGAGTTCTGTTTGGTTGGCCGAAAGTATAGTGGGAGAGAAGGCTCCTAATGTTGAGGATGATAATGAGAGTAGGAAGATACTTATTCCAGTAGACTTCTCTAATTATTCGATTAAAGCATGCGAATTCGGTTTTAACTTAGCCAAAGCCTATGGAGCTGAAGTATTACTATTGCACGTATATTTTACACCTATATATGCATCTTCGTTGCCTTATGGTGATGTGTTTAATTACCAGATAAGTGATGAGGAGACGGTTAAAACGATTTTACAAAAAGTTCATTCGGATTTAAATGCATTAGCTGATAAAATAAAAGAGAAAATAGCTTCTGGAGAGTTCCCAGATGTAAAATATACTTGTGTATTGCGTGAAGGAATACCAGAAGAGGAGATTTTACGCTATTCCAAGGAGCAACATCCGCGTATTATAATAATGGGTACTCGTGGTAAGAGTCAGAAAGATCTTGATTTGATTGGTAGTGTTACTGCTGAAGTGATTGAACGCAGTCGGACTGCAGTATTGGCTATTCCTGAAAACACGCCATTCAGAGAATTCGGTGCTGTGAAGCGGGTTGCTTTTATGACCAATTTTGATCAAAGGGATTTAATAGCTTTTGATTCCTTTATAAATGCTTGGAAACCTTTTAATTTCGTCGTATCTTTGATTTATCTTGCTGATGTTAAAGAAGCAAAAGATACTTGGAATGAAATAAAGTTGGCTGGTATTAAAGAATATTTCCAAAAACAATATCCGGAACTTGAAATTCATTATGATGTGGTGATGAATGATGATTTCCTTAAAAGTTTTGACGGGTATATTAAAGCCAATAAAATCGATATTATCACGTTGACTTCTTATAAAAGAAATATATTTGCTCGTTTGTTTAATCCAAGTATTGCCCGGAAAATGATTTTCCATTCAGATACACCATTACTTGTTATTAACGGATGATCAGAAGCAAAAAAATAAGATATTTAAAATAATGGAATAATCAGTATTATGTTTAATATAAAAAGGCAATTTATTCGTAAAGAGTAAGTTGCCTTTTTATATGATCGGAAGTTGCTACTTATCAATTACGCTCCTATTATATAATAACGTGCAAAAAGAAACGGCTGGAATATTTTAATTATTCCAGCCGTTCTGCTATTTTTAGGAAATAGATTAGTTATTCATCAACTTTTCAATTTCGTCAAATTCAGTGCCCATGTTTAAGTTATAGTAAACTCTATAAAGACCTGGTGCCCACAAATCTTTCTGATCGGGTTTCAGTTCTCTTGCCTTTTCATAATAAGGTTTTGCTTCTTCATAGAATTTCTTGATAGTAGCTTGAGCTTGTGCATACTTAGGGTCATTAACATCCGTAGTAGACTGATCTGCAAAATCCTGAGCTTTCATCAACAACACTAAACCTAAGTTTGAATAAGCTTCTGCATATTGAGGATCAACTTCAATTGTTTTTTTGTAGAAATCAAGTGCTTTATCATAGTCTTTCATATTGTGATAAAGATATGCCTTCACATACAGATACAATTTGTTATTAGGATCTTTAGCTAACATACCATCAGCAAATTCCATTGCTTTTTCCGGTTGGTTAGAACTGCTATAATAGTCAACAAGATTTGCAAAGAAGTATTGATTTTCTGGGAATTTGAGGATACCTTCTTTTAAAGATTCTACCCATTTGGCAGTATCACCTTTTGCTTTTAAGGCATCTGCCCATAATTGCATGGCAATTGAGCCATTATCTTTATCTTTAATTGCTATAGGAGCATATTTCAGGATAGCATCTTTATCCTCTACTCCATTGGCAGCTAATGTGGCGTAATATGCAATCTGAGGTAACAACGTGTCAGATACAGCCAGATTTTCTTTCTCCAACATCGGATAAGAGGCTGATTCTACGTATGTTCCGAAGAACTTCAAAGCTTCTGCACTTTTGTTGAGATTGAAATACTGAATTCCTCCATTGATCAGGTTAGGACGTTCTGCCATCATTGAAGCAGCATTGGCTTTTCTATATTTATTTTTAACCTTACCTTTTTCGTTAGGTATTTCTGCCAATTCGTCACATTTCAAGAAGTACTCATACATTTTCAGGATGCTGTTGTACGCTTTCAATGTATCATAGGGTTTTCTCAGATAAGCATTTTCCATCTCCTTTTCGTTGATTTTCTTTTGGATCAAGCCTGCTACATCCCATGTAGCTGCATCATCCTTTGTTTCAGGATTAGTCAATGCTCCGTTAATCAGCTGTTCAGCTTTCTTGAAGTCAGGTTTTACATCGCTGGCAATGCCTTTAGCTTCTTTTACGCTCTTCTGTTGAGCAAACGCGAAACTGACAGCCATCAGTAGAACCATTGAAAATAATACTCTTTTCATGATTGTTGTTTGATTAATTATTAATATTACGTCTATTCTTTGTTTTCATCTCCATTATTCTCTGAAACATCCGGTGCGTCTGTATCTTCAAATGTTTCTGCAGTAGGATCAACTGGAATTTGTCCTTCTATCTCTTCTGCAGGGATTTCATCTTCAAGACTTTCTGTTGTAACCTTACATACAGACCCGATCTGGTCATTGCGTTTTTCCAGATTGATCAAGCGAACACCTTGTGTAGCGCGTCCCATAATGCGTACATCTGCAATTTTCAAACGAATAGTAATACCGGATTTATTGATAATCATCAAATCATTTTCATCTGTTACTGATTTGATTGTTACCACTTTACCTGTTTTATCGGTAACGTTCATCGTTTTTACACCTTTACCACCGCGATTTGTTTTACGATAGTCTTCTATTTCAGAACGTTTGCCGTATCCCTGCTCAGAAACCACCATAACAGATTCTGTTTCAAGGTCTTTAATACAAATCATTCCTACTACCTCGTCCTGTCCATCGTTGTCAAGTGTGATACCACGTACACCTGTTGCCGTACGTCCCATAACGCGAACTGCTGCTTCGTGGAAGCGAATTGCACGTCCGTTGCGGTTTGCAATAATAATTTCATTATTACCATTTGTCATACGAACTTCAATAACGCGGTCGTCTTCACGGATCGTAATTGCATTTACACCATTCTGACGTGGACGAGAATATTGTTCAAGCAACGTTTTCTTAATTACACCGTTTTTTGTACAGAACAACACATAGTGACTGTTGATATATTCTTGGTCATCAAGGCTCTTCACACGTAAATATGCATTTACAGCGTCGTCAGAGTCTATGTTCAGCAGGTTTTGGATAGCACGTCCCTTAGAGTTTTTCGTTCCTTCAGGGATTTCGTATACTTTCAACCAATAACATTTACCTTTTTGGGTAAAGAACATCATCGTGTTATGCATTGTTGCCGGATAGATATGTTCAATGAAGTCTTCGTCCCGTGTTTCTGTACCCTTCGAACCTACCCCACCGCGATTTTGTGCACGGAATTCAGTAAGTGGTGTACGTTTAATGTATCCCATATGTGAGATGGTGATAATCATTTCATCATCGGCATAGAAGTCTTCTGGGTTGAACTCTTCAGATGAATAAACAATTTCCGACCGGCGTTCGTCAGCATATTTAGCTTTTACTTCGATTAATTCATCTTTTACAACTTTACGGCATACCTCATCGTCTGCAAGAATACTTTCCAAATAAGCAATAAGATTCATTACTTCTTCATATTCGGCATGTAACTGATCCTGCATTAGTCCGGTCAATTGACGCAGACGCATTTCTACGATTGCACGTGCCTGTATTTCTGTCAGTTCAAAGCGGTTGATTAATCCGGTAATAGCATCGTTCGGAGTTTTTGCCGCACGGATAATACGGATAACTTCATCAATATTATCTGAAGCTATAATCAAACCTTCAAGAATGTGAGCACGTTCTTTAGCTTTGCGCAGATCATATTGTGTACGACGAATAACTACATCACGTCTGTGTTCTACGAAGTACTTAATCAAATCTCTTAGATTCAGCGTTTTGGGACGTCCATGTACCAATGCTACATTGTTGACACCAAATGACGTCTGCAAAGCTGTCATTTTATAGAGTTTGTTAAGAACAACGCTGGCATTTGCATCTCGTTTGATATCAATAACGATACGCATACCATCACGGTCGGATTCGTCATTTGCATTGGAAATGCCTTCTATCTTCTTATCATTTACAAGATCAGCTATGTATTTAATTAACTCAGCTTTGTTTACATTGTATGGTATTTCAGTAACTACGATCTTGTCATGTGTCTGTCCTGTTTCAATTTCGGCTTTTGCACGCATTACTACACGACCACGCCCCGTTAAATAGGCTTCACGTACACCTGTTACACCATATATATACCCTCCTGTCGGAAAGTCAGGTGCTTTGACATAGTTCATCAACTCTTCTACAGTAATCTCGGGATTATCGAGATATGCATCACACGCATCAATAACCTCGGAAAGGTTATGAGGCGGCATATTTGTAGCCATACCTACAGCAATACCGGAAGCACCATTCACCAGAAGATTAGGGATACGCGTTGGCATTACAGTTGGTTCTGTCAACGTGTTGTCGAAGTTCGGTTCAAAGTCGACGGTCTCTTTATAAAGATCCTCCATCATTGCCTCGCCGAGTTTGTTCAATCGGGCTTCGGTATAACGCATAGCTGCGGGACTGTCACCGTCCACAGAACCAAAGTTACCCTGACCATCTACCAACGGATAGCGCATAGCCCACTCTTGTGCCATACGTACCATTGCTAAATATACGGAAGAATCTCCGTGCGGATGGTACTTACCGAGTACCTCACCCACAATTCTGGCTGATTTTTTATAAGGTTTATCTGACGTATTACCCAATTCCATCATACCGTAGAGTATTCTGCGGTGAACAGGTTTAAATCCATCTCTAACATCCGGAAGGGCACGCGAAACAATGACCGACATGGAGTAGTCAATGTAAGATGACTTCATTTCCTCCTCGATGTTAATCTTTATAATTCTGTCTTGTTCAAGCATTTAAAAAGATTATTAATTATACATTCATGGCTTACGAAAAACCACGCTAAAGTACTACTTTTTCACGATATACAAAAGTTTTCTTGCATAAACTTTTTGAGTGTTGGTATATCCTTAATTATAAGAGTTAGAAATATACATTTCTGTTTTAGGGATTGATATATGGAATAAAAGTGCAGTGTTTTAGATTTAAAATACAGGTATCTAAGGAATGCTCTGTTAGTATTTGAAAATCAATATTGTATAGGTACAATGATACCATGACATCCGGATGTTTTAATATAAAACATGGGGATGTTATGATAGAAAACATCCGGGTGTTTTGATAAAGAACTGAAGTTCAAACAAGGGGATGTTTTATTATTAGTTCTCACTTCTCATGAGAATGAGAAATAGCCTTAACTGACTAATATGAGAAGTTTTTTATTATTATATATAATAAGGTATATATGCATGCATCTTTTTTGGCACGGCATTTGTTATTATAATAAATAAAGCAAATATTACGCGTAAATCAATGTTATGCGTATCTTTGCCAGTGAATAACACCTTAAGAAGGAAGGAATAAAGTATGAATAATCAATTCTCACAAAGAGTTTCCGACATTATCGTTTTCAGTAAGGAAGAAGCGAACCGTTTGAGAAGTAGGTATATAGGCCCTGAACATTTGTTACTGGGAATGCTTAGGAACGGTGAAGGGAAAGCTATCGAGATATTGTCTAAACTCAAAACAAATCTGACCGACATTAAAAAGCAGATTGAAGCAATATTGAAGGCAGATGCAGATGATTTACTGCTGCCTGATGCAGAAGTTCCATTGTCTAATGGGGCGGCTAAGATACTCAAGATGTGTATTCTTGAAGCTCGTTTAATGAAGAGTAATGTAGCTGACACAGAGCATGTTCTGTTGGCTATCTTGAAAGATCGTAATAATGTGGCTGCTTCTGTACTTGAAGCAAACCAGGTAGATTACAAAAAAGTGTTTGAGCAGTTGTCATTGCAACCGGATATTAATGCCGGAATGGGTTTTAGCGAAGATGACGATGACGAAGAGGAAATGGGGACTTCCCGTTCTGGTGATCGTGGCTCGGAAGAGCGTCAGCAACAGGCACAAACGGCTTCTAAAAAGCCGGCGAATGATACTCCTGTACTCGATAATTTTGGTACGGATATGACAAGAGCGGCAGAAGAAGGACGCTTGGATCCTGTTGTAGGCCGTGAACGTGAAATAGAACGTTTGGCGCAGATTTTGAGTCGCCGTAAAAAGAACAATCCGATATTGATTGGTGAACCGGGTGTTGGAAAGTCAGCTATTGTTGAAGGTCTGGCACTTCGTATTATTCAGAAAAAAGTATCGCGTATTTTATTTGATAAACGTGTAGTGGCATTGGATATGACATCAGTTGTTGCCGGAACTAAGTATCGCGGACAATTTGAAGAACGTATTCGCTCCATTCTCAATGAGTTACAGAAGAATCCGAATGTCATCTTGTTTATTGACGAGATACATACCATTGTTGGTGCAGGTTCTGCTGCTGGTTCTATGGATGCTGCCAATATGTTGAAGCCGGCTCTTGCACGTGGTGAAATACAGTGTATTGGTGCCACTACTCTTGACGAGTATCGTAAGAATATAGAAAAAGATGGTGCATTGGAACGTCGGTTCCAAAAAGTTATGGTAGAACCTACTACGGCTGAAGAAACTCTTCAGATTCTTCGGAATATCAAGAGTAAGTATGAAGACCATCACAACGTGATCTATACTGATGAAGCTTTGGAAGCTTGTGTCAAGTTGACAGATCGCTATATAACGGACCGTAATTTTCCGGATAAAGCAATTGATGCTCTTGATGAAGCTGGTTCACGCGTGCATCTTACCAATATTAATGTTCCGAAAGAAATAGAAGAACAGGAAAGATTGATTGAAGAAGCTAAAAGTAAGAAGAATGATGCGGTGAAATCGCAAAATTTTGAACTTGCTGCCAGCTTTCGGGATAAAGAAAAAGAACTCACTACTGAGCTTGACCGGATGAAACAAGAATGGGAAGAACGATTGAAAGACAATCGTCAGACTGTTGATGCAGAGGAAATTGCAAATGTTGTTTCTATGATGTCCGGTATTCCGGTGCAGCGTATGGCACAGGCCGAAGGCATTAAACTGGCTGGAATGAAAGAGTCTCTTCAGGCTAAGGTTATTGCTCAGGATCCGGCTATTGAAAAGTTGGTGAAAGCCATTCTGCGTAGTCGTGTCGGATTGAAAGATCCGAATAAGCCGATTGGAACTTTTATGTTCCTGGGCCCTACTGGTGTTGGTAAAACGCATTTAGCTAAAGAGTTGGCCAAGTACATGTTTGGTTCTTCGGATGCTTTAATTCGTATTGACATGAGTGAATATATGGAGAAATTCACCGTCTCCCGTCTTGTAGGAGCACCTCCGGGATATGTGGGATACGAAGAAGGTGGACAGTTGACGGAAAAGGTGCGTCGTAAACCTTATTCTATTATTTTGCTTGATGAAATAGAGAAAGCGCACCCCGATGTATTTAATCTGTTGCTGCAGGTAATGGACGAAGGTCGGTTGACTGACAGTTATGGCAGAATGGTAGATTTTAAAAATACCGTCATTATCATGACGTCTAACATAGGTACGCGTCAGTTGAAGGACTTTGGCCGCGGAGTGGGCTTTGCTACCCAGAGCCGTATTGATGATAAAGAATTTTCTCGTGGTGTGATACAGAAGGCGTTGAATAAATCCTTTGCTCCGGAGTTTATAAATCGCGTTGACGAGATTATTACTTTTGATCAGTTGTCTTTGGAAGCGATAACTCAAATTATTGATATAGAACTTAAAGGTCTGTATGACAGGATTAAGTCTATTGGTTATAATTTGGTTATCGAAGATAAGGCTAAACAATTTATAGCTGGAAAAGGGTATGATGTACAGTTTGGGGCTCGTCCGTTGAAACGTGCCATACAGACATACTTGGAAGACGGATTGTCAGAACTAATCATTTCTTCTACTCTGGTTGAAGGGGATAGTATAAGGGTGTCTCTGAATGAAGAGAAAGGAGAATTGGAGATGAAGAAAGAGGCCAGTGTTGTGGAATAAATTTCCTTGTAATACGTCAAAATGTCAGACCGGAAGGTCTGGCATTTTTTTTGTTTTTATATTCCACGAAAACATTAATCTGATAAATTAAAAATATACATTATTATGCAGAAAGGTAATATTGGGGTTACAACAGAGAACATTTTCCCTATCATCAAAAAGTTCTTGTACAGTGATCATGAGATTTTTCTCCGTGAGCTGGTTTCTAATGCTGTTGATGCTACTCAAAAACTGAATACACTGGCATCTATTAGTGAGTTTAAAGGAGAATTAGGTGATTTGACCATTCATGTATCACTCGATAAGGATACAATTACCATTTCCGATCGCGGTATTGGTCTTACTGCCGAAGAAATTGATAAATACATCAATCAGATAGCTTTCTCCGGCGCCAATGACTTCCTGGAAAAATACAAGAATGATGCGAATGCCATTATTGGTCATTTCGGACTTGGCTTTTACTCTGCCTTTATGGTAGCAAAGAAAGTTGAAATCATCACAAAATCTTATAAGGAAGGTGCTCAGGCTGTGAAATGGACTTGTGATGGTAGTCCTGAGTTTACTTTGGAAGATGTTGACAAGGCTGATCGTGGTACAGATATCATACTTTATATTGATGATGACTGTAAAGAGTTCCTTGAAGAAACACGTATATCCGGTCTGTTGACAAAATATTGTAAATTCCTGCCTGTTCCAATTGCATTCGGTAAGAAGAAAGAGTGGAAAGATGGCAAACAGGTAGAAACTGCGGAAGATAATATCATCAATGACACTACTCCATTGTGGACACGTAAACCGAGTGAACTTTCAGACGAGGACTATACAAAGTTCTATAGAGAATTGTATCCGATGTCTGATGAGCCTTTGTTTTGGATTCATTTGAATGTGGATTATCCCTTCCATCTGACTGGTATCCTTTATTTCCCGAAAGTAAAGAGCAATATTGAACTGAATAGAAATAAGATTCAGTTGTATAGTAATCAGGTGTATGTGACAGATTCTGTAGAAGGCATTGTGCCCGACTTCCTGACACTATTGCATGGTGTAATTGATTCACCGGATATTCCGTTGAACGTATCGCGTTCTTATTTGCAGAGTGATTCAAACGTGAAGAAGATCTCAACATATATCACTAAGAAGGTTTCCGACCGTCTGCAATCTATTTTCAAGAATGATCGTCCCCAGTTTGAAGAAAAGTGGAATGACCTGAAAATATTTATCAACTATGGAATGTTGACGCAGGAAGATTTTTATGAGAAAGCTTCAAAATTTGCCCTTTTCACCGATACAGATGGTAAGCATTATACCTATGAAGAGTATCAGACGCTGATTAAAGATAATCAGACAGATAAGGAAGGGAATCTGATTTATCTGTATACAAATAATAAAGACGAACAGTTTAGCTATATTGAAGCTGCTAAAAATAAGGGATACAATGTATTGCTTATGGATGGACAGTTGGATGTTGCTATGGTTAGTATGCTTGAACAGAAGTTTGAGAAGTCGCGTTTTACCCGTGTCGATAGTGATGTGATAGACAATATTATTGTGAAAGACGACAAGAAGGGTGATATGTTGGATGCTAACAAACAAGAAGCCTTGTCTGTCGTATTCAAGAGTCAGTTACCTAAAGTTGAGAAGGTTGAATTTAATGTGATGACACAGGCATTGGGTGAAAATTCGGCTCCTGTACTGATTACGCAGAGTGAATACATGCGTCGTATGAAGGAAATGGCCAATATACAGGCAGGTATGAGTTTTTACGGAGAAATGCCGGATATGTTCAATCTGGTCTTGAATTCTGATCACAAACTTATTAAGCAAGTGTTGAGTGATGAAGAAGTAGCTTGTGCAGCTGATATTGTTCCTCTGCAGCTTTCTATTGATGACACTACCAAACAACGTGATGCATTGAAAAAGAAGCAGGAAGGCAAGAAGGACGAAGATATTCCTACCTCAGAAAAGGATGAATTGAAAGATTTGGATAAGAAACTGGATGAACTGAAAGGTAAGAAGGACGCTATCTTTACCGGATATGCTGAAAAGAACAAAGTGGTGCGCCAGTTAGTGGATCTTGCTTTATTGCAGAATAACATGCTGAAGGGTGAAGCGTTGAACAACTTTGTAAAAAGAAGCATTGAACTTATTTAAATAGCCCCTTTTAATTCTTAAATAAATTCCCGAAGAGCATTGTCCGCTGAAAGCGAAGCAATGCTCTTTTTTTGATTATAAATCCTTTTGAATTGCCCGTTAATTGGAAACTATTGCATATATTTGAGCATTAATTAATGAAAAATCAATTGTTTTATTCGGGATTATGAAAAAAGCTTTAGTGCTTATTACTTTTTTGCTGTTGTTGCCTATATTGGTGCAGGCTCAGAAAGTGGGGCTTGTATTGAGTGGTGGTGGAGCTAAAGGGCTGACGCACATCGGTATTATTCGTGCCCTTGAAGAGAATAATATTCCTATCGACTATATTACAGGTACTTCTATGGGAGCTATTGTCGGTTCATTATACGCTATGGGGTATTCTCCGGATGATATGGAAGTATTGCTGAAGTCGGAAGAGTTTAAACGTTGGTATTCCGGAGAGGTGGAAGAAGAGTATATGTATTACTTCAAAAAGAACCAGCCGACGCCTGAATTTTTAAATATCCGGCTTTCTTTTCGTGATTCGTTGAATATAAAACCGCAGTTTTTACCTTCCAGTGTTGTCAATCCAATACAGATGAATCTTGTTTTTCTTGATCTGTACGCTCGGGCTACGGCAGCTTGTGGTGGAGATTTTAATAAACTTTTTGTGCCTTTTCGTTGTGTAGCCTCTGACGTGTATAATAAGAAACAACTGATTATGAACAGAGGTGATCTGGGAGATGCTGTGCGTGCTTCTATGAGCTTCCCATTCATGTTTAAGCCGATTGAAATAGACAGTGTTCTGGCTTATGATGGTGGAATTTATAATAATTTTCCTGCGGATGTGATGCGTGATGATTTTCATCCTGATGTTATTATTGGTAGTGTTGTAGCCACTAATCCCACAAAGCCGAAGGAAAATGATTTAATGAGTCAGATTGAGAACATGGTAATGCAGAAAACTGATTATTCAGTTCCGGAATCTGAAGGCATTGTGATGACTTTTAAATACGATGATGTCAATCTGATGGATTTTCAACGAATTGATGAACTGCATGACATTGGATATAATCGTACGATGAGTATGATGGATTCTATCAAAAGTCGTATTCATAGGAGGGTAAATCTTGATAATATCCGTCTTAGAAGGCTAGTGTACCGAAGTAATTATCCGGAACTTCGCTTCAAAAATATATTGATTGATGGTGCCAATGCTCAACAGCAGGCTTATATCAAGAAAGAATTTCATGCTTCGGATGATAAAGAGTTTACGTTTGAAGATGTGAAGCGTGGTTATTTCCGTTTGCTTTCAGGTAATATGATATCTGAGATCATCCCGCATGCTGTTTTTAATCCGGAAGATGATACATATGATTTGCATTTGAAAGTCAAGTTGGAGGATAATTTCTCTGTCCGTATCGGGGGTAATGTTTCTACCACAAGTTCCAATCAGATTTATCTGGGGCTTAGCTATCAAAACTTGAATTATAATGCAAAGGAACTGACATTTGACGGACAATTGGGTAAAATTTATAATAATGTACAGTTGATGGGGAGGATTGATTTTGCTACCAATATTCCTACATCATATCGGTTGATAGCTTCTATCAGCACATTTGATTATTTCAAGAAAGAGAAACTTTTTTCGCGGAATGATAAGCCGGCATTCAACCAAAAAGATGAGCGTTTTGTGAAACTGAAAGTAGGGCTTCCTTTCCTTTCCAGTAAAAGAGCCGAGTTTGGAGTGGGGCTTGCGAAGATACAGGATCGTTACTTTCAAAAGAATGTGATTGATTTTGATAAAGATAAATATGATAAAAGCGAATATAGCTTGTTGGGTGGTTCAATCAGTTTTAATGGGAGTACCTTGAATGCCAGACAATTTTCTACACAAGGTAGTCGTGAGGAACTTGTGGCCCAGATATTTACCGGGAAAGAACGATTCTATCCGGGAGAAAGCTCGGATACAAAGAGGACAAGTGAGGAGCGACATTCCTGGCTGCAACTGTCATATATGAAGGAGAAATACCATAGAATGGCAGAGCATTGGACGCTTGGGTGGTATCTAAAAGCATTATACTCTTCAAGAAATTTCTCCGAGAACTATACGGCTACTATGATGCAGGCCGGAGAGTTTGCGCCTACAGCACATGGGCAATTGATGTATAATGAAGCTTTTCGTGCCAATCAATTTGTGGGAGCTGGTGTACGTCCTGTGTATCGCTTGAATCAAATGTTTCATGTGCGAGGTGAATTCTATGGTTTTATGCCGATTTTTCCAATAGAGAGAAATTCGATAAACAAGGCATATTATGGAAAAGCCTTTTCTCGTTTTGAATATTTAGGAGAAATATCAATTGTATGTCAATTTTCATTTGGTGCTATCTCTGCTTATGTAAATCATTATAGCTCACCGAAAAAAGAGTGGAATGTCGGATTAACGCTGGGTTGGCAGCTCTTCAATTATCGTTTCTTTGAATAATATTTCAGGAAAAAATAGTAGTAAACGCTTGCTACTTTCAAAAAAGTCCGTATCTTTGCACCCGTTAAACAAAAACAAAGGGTCGCGTAGCTCAACTGAATAGAGTAGCTGACTACGGATCAGCCGGTTACAGGTTTGAATCCTGTCGCGATCACTTTTAAGTTTAATAGAATGGCCGCGTAGCTCAACTGAATAGAGTAGCTGACTACGGATCAGCCGGTTACAGGTTTGAATCCTGTCGCGGTCACAAATATATTCATAATTCGAAACAAAGGGTCGCGTAGCTCAACTGAATAGAGTAGCTGACTACGGATCAGCCGGTTACAGGTTTGAATCCTGTCGCGATCACAAGAATATCTTCTCAAGAAATTGGGGAGATTTTTTTTGTATATAACCCCAAACTTTACTATATTACGAAACTGAAACACAAAATTAATAATTATGGGAGATATTGTTTTTAAAACTTCCAACGCAGTAAAAGTAAGAGTCTTGGTTTTATATGCTATTATATTATTTGCTTCGATTCTTCTGTGGATTTTTTCAGAGAAAGCCAACTATGTATTTCTGATAGGTTGGGTACCTGTTATGATTATTGTTTACCTTGGTTGTTGTGAGAAATATATTTTCACAGACGATGCTTTGATAATAAAGAAGGGAGAGTTTTATCAGTATACATGGCAAACGAATATAGTTCCCTGGGATTCAATTACTAATATTTCTTCTGTCCATAAAGGTTTTCGTATAGATTATGAAAAGCCTGATGGGAAGAAGGGATTTTATATAATAATAAACATAAAAGAATGGGATCGTTTCCAGCATTTAGTAGAAGAACAAGTTTCAAGTGCCGATAAATAATACGTAAATTCCGCAAACCTTACGAATTTATATTTTTATTCGTATGATTTGCGGAATTTATATTTGGGGAATCAAATCAGGACGGGTTTGTCTTAGCATTTGATGTTTAGTTCATTCAATACCTTACGGATTGCTTCAAATGTGGTTATTCTTGTTGGAACAAGTGGTAAGCGCAATTTATTTTCAATCATTCCCATTGCATTCAGCATTGATTTCACTCCTGCTGGATTTCCATCTACAAACAAAAGATCAAATAATTCAGTGAATTTATGGTGAATGGTGAGGGCATTTGCAAAATCTCCCTGTAGAGCCAGACGGGTCATGCGACTAAATTCGCGTGGAAATGCGTTTCCTATGACTGATATAACGCCAACGGCTCCTAAAGTGATCAGTGGGAAGGTAATACCATCATCTCCCGAAATAACGTCAAAATTGGCCGGTTTATTTTTGATAATATCATCCATTTGGGTGATGTTACCAGATGCTTCTTTGATAGCTATTACATTTTTAAAATCACGGGCAATACGCAATGTTGTTGCAGCAGTCATGTTGACTCCTGTGCGCCCCGGGACGTTATATAATACAATGGGCAATTCCGTTGCTTCGGCAATTGCTTTATAATGCTGATAAATACCTTCTTGTGATGGTTTATTGTAATAAGGAACTACAGATAAGATGGCATCTACGCCGGTGAAATCGTCGTTTTTCAACGTTTCGACTATAGCGCGGGTATTATTTCCACCTACTCCAAGCAGAATAGGGATTCTTCCATTGACGCGGTCGATAACCCTTTTTTTGATTTTCTTTTTCTCCTCTTCGGTTAGTGTCGGAGTTTCGGCTGTGGTACCCAGCACACATAGAAAATCTGCATTATTCTGCAATAGATAATCTACCATTCGCATTAATGCATCGTAATCAACGCTCTCATCTTCTTTGAAAGGAGTAATCAGTGCTACCCCCATTCCTTTCAATTTCGTTTGTATCATGAGTATTAATAATAATCTCTAAATAATTTGGACGCAAAAGTACTAATATTTTCTATTTTACCGGCAAAAATAATATATAAAATAAGATTCTGACAGAAAAATGTTACGATATGAGCTCTAAAAATTCCTCTTCGTTCATTATCCTGATGCCCAGTTTACTTGCTTTTTCAAGTTTGGCAGGTCCCATATTTTCACCTGCCAGAATAAAGCTGGTCTTAGCTGAAATACTTCCTACATTCTTACCGCCATGTTTTTCTATAAGATCTTTGTATTCATCTCGCGAATAGTGGGTGAAAACACCACTGATAACAATAGACTGACCTGCCAGTTTGTCGGTGTGTCCGCTCAGATCTTCTGCTGTACGATAGAGCTGAAGACCAACTTCCTTCAGGCGATTCACAAGTTCGCGGTTTGATTCGTTTGCGAAATAGTTTAAAATGCTTTGCGCAATTTTTTCACCGATTTCATCAATGCTTACCAGGGTTTCGAGATCCGCATCTTCCAATTCTTCTATATTTTTGAAGGCTTTGGCTATTTTCTTTGCTACAGTTTCACCTACAAAACGAATACCTAATGCGAAGATGACACGTTCAAAAGGAATTTCTTTGCTTTGGGCAATTCCATTGATAATATTTTCGGCAGACTTTTCCCCCATCCGGTCCAATCCTTTGATGTCTTCTGCAGTCAGTTTGTACAAATCAGCTGTATTCTGAATTAGTCCCAGGCGATAAAACATGTCTACTGTCTCAGGACCAAGTCCGTCGATGTTCATAGCCCGCCGACTGATAAAGTGTTCAATCTTGCCTTTGATCTGTGGTGGACAAGCCGTTTCGTTGGGGCAATAATGAGCTGCTTCGCCTTCATAACGTATTAATTTACTTCCGCATTCGGGACAATTTGTGATAAAGTTCACTTTTTCACCTATCATGAATGAACGTGCAGAAGTATCTACCCCTGTAATTTTAGGAATAATTTCTCCACCCTTCTCCACGTATACCATATCGCCAATGTGGAGATCAAGTCCTTCAATGATATCCGCATTATGCAAAGAAGCGCGTTTTACAATGGTGCCGGACAGCTGTACGGGGTCCAAATTGGCTACCGGAGTGACGGTCCCCGTTCTTCCTACCTGATATGTTACCATGTTTAACCGGGTAAGTGCACGTTCTGCCTGAAATTTGTATGCAATAGCCCAGCGAGGAGATTTGGCCGTAAATCCTAAGTTTTTTTGTTGTTTCAAGCTGTTTACTTTCAGCACAATACCATCTGTGGCAACTGTCAGATTTTTCCGTTCTGTATCCCAATGTTTGATATAATCAAAAATTTCCTCTAAGGTGTGACACTTTTGCATGGCATTCGAAATTTTGAAGCCCCATTTGGCTGCTTCTTGCAGATTTTCATAATGTCCGCCACAAGGCAGATTTTCTCCAAGCAGATAGTATAAATAGGCGTCTAGTTTGCGGGAAGCTACGACTGAGGAGTTTTGCGATTTTAGTGTTCCCGAAGCTGCATTTCTCGGATTAGCGAATAGAGGTTCTTCACGTGCTTCTCTTTCACGGTTTAACTCTTCGAATACATCCCATGGCATAAGAATTTCTCCACGTATCTCAAAAGACTGGGGATAATTGTCGCCATGGAGTACAAGCGGAATGCTACGGATTGTTTTTACATTATCCGTTACATCATCTCCTTTTTCTCCGTCACCGCGAGTTACAGCTCGTATCAGCTTCCCGTCTTCGTATGTTAATGAAATTGAAGTTCCATCATATTTCATTTCACAACATATCTCAAAATCATCATTCAGGGCTTTTTTTACTCGTTCGTAGAAGTCTGCTACTTCAGTTTCCGAGTATGTGTTTCCCAAAGATAACATTGGGTATTTATGTGCTACTTGCGTAAAATTCTTATTGAGGTCACTTCCTACACGCATTGTCGGAGAGTTATCATCCTTGTACTCAGGGTGTGCCTGTTCCAGGTCTTGTAACTCACGCATCTTGTCGTCGAATTCCTTATCTGATATTTCAGGGGTATTCAATACGTAATAGTTATAATTGTGCCGGTGAAGTTCGGCACGCAGTTCTTCTATTTTTTCCTTTACAGTCATATTTCTTGGATTGTTTGAGACAAAAATACGGGTTTATCTTTGAATATTTGTAATTTTGCAAAAAATTAAAAGACTATGCGTATTGATATAATAACCGTTCTTCCCGAGATGATTGAAGGTTTCTTCAATTGTTCAATAATGAAACGTGCTCAGAATAAGGGGCTTGCTGAAATTCATATTCATAATCTTCGTGATTACACCGAGGATAAGTACCGACGTGTGGATGATTATCCTTTTGGTGGTTTTGCCGGGATGGTGATGAAGATTGAGCCGATTGAACGTTGCATAAATGCTTTGAAGGCGGAACGGGATTATGATGAAGTGATATTTACTACTCCTGATGGGGAACAATTTGATCAAAAGATGGCAAACGCTCTTTCGCTTGCCGGAAATCTTATTATTCTTTGTGGGCATTTCAAAGGGATTGATTATCGAATTCGTGAGCATTTCATAACGAAAGAAATTAGTATTGGAGATTACGTGTTGACTGGTGGAGAGTTGGCAGCTGCGGTGATGGCGGATGCTATTGTGCGAATTATTCCCGGCGTAATTTCTGATGAACAGTCTGCACTTTCTGATTCATTCCAGGATAATTTATTGGCCGCTCCGGTATATACTCGTCCTGCAGAATATAATGGTTGGAAGGTACCTGATATTCTTTTGTCCGGACATGAAGCGAAAATCAAGGAGTGGGAGTTGCAACAGTCTGTGGAACGTACTCGACGTTTGCGTCCTGATCTATTGGATGAGTAGTAATTAACTTGTTAAAAAAAAGCGAAGGCATCGTATCTGTCATACGATGCCTTCGCTTTTTTGTTTTATGATTTTCTTGTCGGTATTCAGTTGTTTTAGAATGTATAGAGATATTACATGTTTTCTCTCTTACTTAGTTATGTAGCTTCCTCTTTTTCTGAATATCATTATGACTTTTTTCTATATTAAATGATGCGAAGGGTTATTGTATGATTTGAATTATATCTCAAGCGCACCAATAATGTCAGTAACAGACTTGTATCCGTGTCTATCTAAGTAATTATTTATACCATCGGATACTTTCACTGTAACAGTGGGATCTATAAAGTTTGCCGTACCTATTTGTATGGCCGATGCACCTGCAAGCATGAATTCGACTGCATCTTTCCAATCCATAATACCACCTAATCCGATGACAGGAATATTTACCGATTTAGCTACTTGCCATACCATACGTAATGCTATCGGTTTTACAGCTGCACCGGACATACCTCCTGTTACTGTGGATAATATCGGTCGCCTACGTTCCGCATCAACAGCCATACCAAGCAATGTATTAATTAATGATACACTGTCTGCGCCGCTTTCTTCTGCTGCACGGGCAATTTCTGTTATGTCGGTAACGTTTGGGGAAAGCTTAACGATAAGTGTCTTTTTGTAAGCTGAACGCACGGCTTTCACAACTTCTGCTGCTCCTTTGGCGGTGACACCAAAAGCCATACCTCCTTGCTTTACATTAGGGCATGAAATATTTAATTCTATGGCAGGAATTTTGTCAAGTTCATTAATGATTTCTGCTGTTTTTACATAGTCTTCAATTGCTGAACCCGAAACATTCACAATCATATTGGTTTGAATGTCTTTAATACGTGGATATATGTGTTCAACAAAGTAATGCACACCCTTATTTTGCAGTCCCACAGCATTTAACATGCCTGAGGGTGTCTCTGCCATACGCGGATATGGATTCCCTTCACGTTTGTGAAGAGTGGTTCCTTTTACAATAATACCACCTATTCGCGTAATATCCATAAAATCGGCAAACTCTTCACCGTATCCGAATGTACCGGAAGCAGTCATTACCGGATTTTTCATTTGTAATTCACCAATGTTTACACTTAAATCTGCCATAGTAGTTTATTTATATTAAATACAGGACCTTCTTTACAAACACATAAGTGGCCTTCATCAGTATTTTCTACACAACAAAGGCAAGCACCTACACCACATGCCATCATGTTTTCTAATGAGACTTCACAATTGATATTATTACTTTTGGCATATTTTGCTACTGCCATCATCATAGGCTTTGGACCGCAAGTATAAATTTGCTCAAACTTTACCTTATTTAATATAGAGTGTTGAGTGACATATCCTTTTTCGCCATAGCTTCCATCTTCAGTAGTTGTGTATACTTCGCCGTAAGATGCAAAATCATCTAACTGCAAAAGATCTTTGTCCGTACGAGCACCTAAAAGGAAAGTAGGTTTACTACCGTTTTTAGCCAATTGTTCACCCAGATAAAGCATTGGGGCTGTTCCTACACCTCCGCCTACTAATAAGAGCTTATCAGAAGGTATTTGCGGCATTGTAAAGCCGTTACCTAACGGAAGTACAATATTAATGATATCTCCCTTCGTAGCTTCTGCCAGGCGACGTGTTCCGTCACCTACAAGCTGTATCAGGAACCATACTTCGTTTCGTGATCTGTCTACATAATTAATAGAAATGGGGCGGCGAAGAAAAGTACTTGGCGAACCATCTACCCGTATTTCAGCAAATTGTCCCGGTAGCATTTCGGGAAGTGGTGACTGAGATGTTAACTTTAACAGCACATAGTTTATGTGTAGTTTGAGGTTCTCAGTTACTGTCAGGTCTAAAATAAATTTTTTCATGTATTGAAACTAAATTCGTATTTCAGAGTACAAAGATACAGGAATTTGTGCAAAACACCGTTTTTACCTCTTATTTTTCCGGTCGGAATGTTTCATAAGTATTGTCATCAAAGAAAATTCTTATTTCAGTGATTTTGCGTGGAGGTCTTTCTTTGTATATAATCTCCTGTCTTACAACTTCTTTAGGGGTGTATTGAGTACTTTCTAATGCGATTTCCTTGCGATTTTCTGGAGCACTCGTTCCATTGGCCGGATTTTTTGGATTCTCAGAAGCAAATAGAGGGTAGTTTTGCTCTTCTTTAATTATATTTTCTTCTCCTTCCATCATATTACCTTTTCCGGTAAGCAGCCAATCTAAACTAATGTGATTGTACTTTTCATGTAGACGCATGATGAAGTCAGTACTCGGATATTTATTTCGATCGCCCAGTGTATGAGAAATGGTAGCCTGGGCTACACCGATACTTTCGGCAAATGCCGCAGCGGTCATTTGCTCATGATCCATAATCATTTTAATTCTATCCTTGATATCCATGACGTTTTTTATATTTACAACTGTGTATTTATTGACTCTATTTACAAATGTATACTCCATTTTTGTGGTTTACAAAAGTAAATAAATAAAATAACATAAGCAAATTACAAATGAAATCAATGAATTATTACGAAAATGAATATTGTATTTACTTTTGTGATTTATGTTTGTAAATGTGTATATTATAAGCATATTGAATATTAAAGTGATACTTTGTTTATACTGTATATAGTATTGATTATTAGCGATATATAATTGTATGTTGTGTGCTATTTCTTTTCTATTTACGAATGTTCAACCCTATTCTGACTATCATTTAGAGTAGTAATTAAGAAAAGTATATTATTTAGTTGGAATACTGTATTTTATAATGAATTGAATGAAATGTTAACTACTCTCCTATTACAAACGTTATTTCTTGTTTATTTGTGTGATATTACAATATTACAATAATGATTTGTGTTTGTTATTTACATATGGTATCGTATTACAAGTGTTATTATTAAGAATGTAAACCAAACATTTTACAGAAGTAAACAAATAGTATGAGAAATGTGATATATTCTCTTTCTAACTTCTCTTTTTTATAATAATATTTTCTTACGTAATTTTTATACTACCTCCTAATGGCAAATCTTTGCAATATTTCCGTATAAATGCCTGATTAAATTGTTTTTTTCAATTCTACAAGGACTATTTTAGATATAATATACTGTATAATAATGTTTTATGTCTTATTTCTCTTCTTCTAATATATTCTTAAATAGAAAATAGAGCATAAAATAATAGAAACAGGGATATTTATGATCAAAAAGTCAATACGCAAGATTTAGATTCTTCAAGATAGATAAAATACCGGAAATATGGGAAGATGGAGGTGAGATAAAGTCTTTTTTCTGTATTTGCTCAGTATATTAAATCATCAAATATATAGATATTAGCCTGTTATATAGGTTTCTTTGGTCTGGTTTGTGATTTAGGCACATGCTTTTCCTGTTAATCGGATAATTAACATGTATGGGGTTCACAGTCTACATCATGAAATAGGATTAAAAAGGTAGAGAGTAAAGCTAAAGAAGTAAAGATAATTAGTTGAATAAACAAAGAACTTACTATTAATATAAAGCGTTTTGCAGGCTAATAAATGGCAGAAGTATAAGTAAAGAAAGAGTGGAAAAATACGGTGAAAATGATGATAAATGCAGGTTCCCGGACTTAAAATAATGAGAGATAATGTATAGAAACATTATCTCTCATTATACTGTATATCTATTTTTTATCCTTTTGATATCTCAAAAATAAGATATGAAAGGTATTTTATATTTTAAATTTCAAGAAGCGGTTGAATCTATCTAAATAGAGTTTTTCTTCTGTTATATTTTCAATGAAGAATTTTAAACACCAATTCACGAAGAATATCGCCATCGCTCATAGATGCATTGCTTATTCCTTTGGATTTTGCATCTGCATATCGTATTTCTCCAATGATTTGCATGGTCTTTACACCGTTGTAACGACGCATGGCAGTTAGATAATCGCGGGCGGCCCAAGGCGATTTCAGACCTAACCAAGAGGCGATCCCCTGTTCTGTTTTTTCGGGAGAATAGTAGGATAACATTAGATTTGAATAAAAATTGAATAGCAATGAAAGAGTCATTTGTATCGGATTAGTTTTCGGATTTTCCTCAAAGTATTTTATTATTTTATTTGCTTTAAGAATATCCTTCTCTACTAATGCACTACGTAATTCAAAGTTATTATAATCTTTGCTGATACCTATATTCTTCTCTATTTGTTCAGGCGTCACTCTCTTCTGGCCTGCGGGTAAGGTGATGATTAACTTCTCCAGTTCTCCTGTGAGGCGGCTTAGATCTGTACCTACAAAATCCGCAAGCATAGCCGACGCTTTAGGCTCCATGTCGATGCCTTTACGTTTCATGTATGAGTTTATAAATGCAGGAAGTTGTGAGTCTTTGATCTTTTTGGATTCAAATAGAATGCCGACCTTTTCTACTTCTGCCGCCAGTTTCTTTCGTTTATCCAATGTGCCATGTTTGTGGCATATTACAAGGATGGTAGAGTTCAATGGTTTCTGAAGATAAAAAGAAAGCTCTTCCATATTACGGATTGCTTGTGCTTCCTTTACAATTACTACCTGATATTCGGACATCATAGGATATCGTTTAGCAGCATTAATAACTGTTGCTATATCTACATCAGCACCATATACTACAGTCAGATTGAATTCCTTCTCGGTTTCGCTCAATACATTGTCTGTTATATAATCGGCTATGAGATCGATATAATATGATTCTTCTCCCATCAAGTAATAGATCGGGCGGTATTGCTTAGCCCTCAATTCCTTGAGGATGTCATCGCAACTAAGTTCTTGTTTTGCCATATATCAAAAGCCTTACCAGTCGAATTTCAAGTGTTTTACGGTCTTTTTCTCATCAATAATCATGCGTAATGAGGCAATACCTATCTTCACATGTTCCTCGACATAGTTTTGGGTAACAATGTTGTCACTTTTATCAGTTTTTACACCTTCCGGAATCATGGGTTGGTCAGAAACCAATAGTAAAGCTCCTGTTGGGATATGATTGGCAAAACCACAACTGAAAAGAGTGGCAGTTTCCATATCTACTGCCATAGCACGGGTTTTAGTCAGGTATTTCTTGAATTCTTCATCATGTTCCCAAATACGGCGGTTGGTGGTATAGACAGTACCAGTCCAGTAATCACGGGCATAGTCGCGGATAGAGGAAGATACGGCGCGTTGCAGCATAAATGCCGGCAGCGCAGGTACTTCGGGTGGAAAATAGTCATTGGAGGTTCCTTCACCACGGATGGCAGCGATAGGGAGAATAAGATCACCTATTTTATTTTTTTTATCGATCCCTCCACACTTACCTAAAAAAAGGCAGGCTTTAGGCTGAATAGCACTTAAAAGATCCATGATGATGGCGGCATTGGGACTTCCCATACCGAAGTTAATGATAGTGATGCCCTCTGCACTTGCAGATATCATGTTGGCATCACGTCCCAGAATGGGAACATTGAATTTCTCTGCAAATATTTCTACGTACTTGTTGAAGTTGGTCAACAGAATATACTCTCCAAAATCTTCCAGGTTACGTTTTGTGTAACGGGGTAGCCAATTAGCTACGATTTCTTCCTTTGTTTTCATAAGATTCATTAAATTTGTGCTCTCTTTACAGAGAGCCATTATTTAACTTACAAAAATACGAAATGTTATCGTTAAACTTGCCAGTATTTGATACTAAAATTGCGTCACGAAATGGAAAAAATGTTATTTTTGACGTAATTCGTAAACGATATGTTGCCCTTACACCCGAAGAATGGGTACGGCAGCACTTCGTTCACTTTCTTATTGCACATAAAGGATATCCGATGGCATTGATGGCTAATGAGGTGCTTCTTAACCTGAATGGAACGAAGAAAAGGTGCGATACTGTACTATATCGGAGAGATCTTACAGCGCGAATGATTGTAGAGTATAAAGCACCGCACATAGAAATTACGCAAGCTGTATTTGACCAGATTACACGTTATAACATGGTGTTAAAAGTCGATTATCTGATAGTGAGTAATGGAATGCAGCATTATTGTTGCAAGATGGATTATGAGAAGCAATGTTATGTGTTTCTTAAGGATATTCCGGATTATAATAATATGCCAATGTAATATAAATATGCCAATGTGCCAATTAGCTGCGTGGTGTTAATATAGCGCAGCAATTGGCACATTGGCATATTATTACATTGGCACATTATTTAAATCGTTCCTGCAATTTTTGCATCAGTTCATAGAAGTTTGGTATATAGACGGTAGCAAGTAAAGTATTCATTGCCATACCAAATACTACTGCAGCTCCCAAGGCGATGCGACTTTCAGCTCCTGCACCGGAAGCAAACAGCAATGGCATAACCCCTAATACAAATGCAAATGACGTCATGAGAATTGGTCTTAGACGGACGTGACCAGCTTCATAGGCAGCATCTCTGATGGAGTTTCCTTCTGCCCGGAAGTCGCGGGCGAATTCTACAATTAGAATACCATTTTTGGCTGAGAGTGCAATAAGCAGGATAATACCAATCTGGGTATAGATACTTACCGGTGTACCCATGACAAAGCAGCCAATCATCGCTCCAAGGAGTGCTACAGGCAATCCCATAATAGCTGCTACGGGGCTTGTCCAGCTTTCATATTGTGCGGCAAGTACGAGGAAGGCCACTAGCAACGCCATGAGAAAAACAATTGTAGTAGTATTTCCTGCCTGCGTTTCCTGATAGGCAACAGAGGTCCATTCGTAACCATATTCCCCTCCTAACTGTTCGCTGATAAGTGCCTCCATCTGTTGAATGCCTTCGCCGGAAGAAAAGCCGGGAGCTACATTACAAGTTATAGCCGCCGTTTGATACATATTGTAGCGGTTTATCTGATCTTGTCCCAATTGCTCTTCTACTTTGGTGAAGGAAGAAAAAGGCACCATCTCCCCTTTCCCATTTGGTACACTTAGCTGTAACACATTGTCAATCACCTTCTGAGCTTGATCATTAGCTTCTATTTTCACTTGATAGATGTGCCCGAATTGTACATAGTCGTTCACGTAAGCAGCACCCATATAATAACCCAATGTAGCGAATACCTGATTAAGCTGAACACCCATAAATTGTACTTTATCGCGGTCGATATTCAGAAAATATTGCGGAACATTGGCTTGGTATTGGCTACTGACGGAAGCCAGGGCCGGTTTGCTACGGTAGTTTGCCATTAAAGTTGCAATGGCCTGTTGCATTTCTGTCGGTCCTAGATTACGGGTGTCTTCCAATTGTAGCTGCAATCCCCCAGTAGCTCCAAGACCAGGAATAGCAGGTGGAACCATGGCAAATATCTGTCCTTCCTGTATACTGTATGCCATTTCGTTGAAACGCTCTACTACGGCAGCAGCGGTATGTTCTTTACCTTTCCGTTCGCTCCATGGTTTTAGAACGACGAAATACGTACCGCCATTACTTTGCTCTCCTCCCATTATAGAGAAACCGGAAATACCAATATAATCTTTCACTTCGGGATATGTATTGAGTATGTCATTTATCTGTTTTCCAACAGATTGTGTACGTTCCAGGCTAGCTGCAGGAGGGAGTTGTACTACAGCGATAAAATATCCGTCATCTTCGTCAGGAACAAATGTAGACGGCCATTTCACAAATAACAGTATGGCGATAGCGGTGAAAATACCATAAGAGATCAATGCTGTTCCGGGACGTTCGAGCAGCCATTTAACAATGCGGTCATAGGCTCCCTGGGTTTTGTCATACGCTTTATTGAATCCTTTATAGATAAAGAAGGTAGAAGGCTTGCTCTTCTCCAAAAAGAGAGCACAAAGTGCCGGAGTCAATGTCAGGGAGTTAAAACCACTTAATACAGTAGATGCAGCAATGGTAAGAGCGAACTGTTTGTATAATTGTCCGGAGATACCACTGATGAGTGTTGTCGGTATAAATACAGCCAGCAATACAAGTACTACACCGACAATGGGACCAGTAATCTCTCCCATTGCTTTTGTGACGGCTTCACGTGGAGAGTATTGTCCTGTTTCAAGAAGTCGCGAAGAATTCTCTACCACCACTATGGCATCATCTACTACAATGGCAACAGCCAATATTAATCCAAACAGCGTTAGCGTATTGATAGAGAATCCAAGTGCAGCCATCACTGCCAGCGTACCAATAAGAGATACCGGGATGGTAATACATGGAATGATAACCGCTCTCCAGTTCTGAAGGAAAAGGAAAATAACAAGTACTACCAATAGAGTGGTTTCGAGGAAGGTAACGAGTACTTCGTCGATAGATTCATTGATTACGTCTGTTGTATCCAATGTCACGTTATACTCTACCCCTGAAGGAAAGGTCTGAGCCAGTTCCTGCATTTTGGCTTTCACTCCCTTGGATACGTCGAGGGAGTTAGATCCGGGTTGTTGATAAATAGCAATGGCAGCTGTCGGTTTTCCGCGTAACTGAGAAACAACATTATAGGAAGCGGATCCCAGATCGATACGTGCCACATCTTTCAGGCGGAGCATCTTACCCCCTGCATCACTGCGAAGAACAATATTACCGAACTCGTCCGGTGATGAGAGGCGCCCTTTCACCGTCAAACTGTATTGGAAAGCATTGGCATTATCTTTTCCAATAGGTTGACCGACCGTCCCGGCACTTACTTCCATATTCTGTGACTGAATAGCCTGATAGATCTCTGCCGGAGAGATACTACGGATGCGCATAGCCTCCGGATCGAGCCAGACGCGCATGGAGTAGTCCCCTGCTCCCATTACATTGACAGCCCCTACGCCCGGAACACGTGTGAGTTGATCTACGAGGTTCAGCTTGGCGTAATTGGTCAGATAAAGTCCATCATATACTGAGTCTTTGGCACTCATGGTGAGGAACATGACGATGTTTGATGATTGCTTTTGTACGGTTACACCTTGTACAACAACAGGTTCCGGTAGTGATGATTGTGCTACACTTACCCTGTTTTGCACTTGTACGGTAGCCATATCCACATCCGTACCCACAGCAAAAGTGATAGTTAACGAATAGGCTCCTGATGAAGAGGAAGTAGACGACATATAGAGCATGCCATCTACCCCGTTCACTTGCTGTTCGATAGGGATACCTACAGTTTGCGCTACTGTTTCGGCATTAGCTCCGGGATATACGGCGGAAACTTGTACCGTAGGCGGTGTAATGTCCGGGAATTGCGCCACGGGCAATATATTGAGTGTCACCAATCCTGCCACCACAATGATAAGCGCCAGAACGGTGGCGAATATGGGGCGGTTGATGAAGAATTTTGAAAACATGATGTTAATGATTAATGGTTAATGATGAATGATTAATGATAAACTGTCAACTGTCAATTGCCAACTGCCTTTACTTTCATTCCATCCCTTACTTTCATCAGGGCTTTGGTGACATAACGTTCCTGTGGAGAGAGTCCAGTTGTAACCTGGCGCAGGCTGTCTCCTATTAGTTGCCCTACACTGATATGACGATAACGTACTATATTTGAATCATTTACAATGTACACATATTTACCAAGCTGATCTGTACCGATAGAAGCTGAATTGATTAGAACAGCTTCTTTCTGTTCTCCGTATGGCAGTGTAATACTGACATATAATCCGCTTTTCAGCAGGCCTTTCGGATTGTCCAGATTGGCTCGGACTGTGAGTGTTCCAGTACTTAAATCCACGTTTGGAGACAGATAATCAAGAGTGGCAGGATAAGTCTGTTTACCATCTTCCCCTAATTTTACAATAACCTCGCGAGGAAGTTCCGGTATTTCTTTACCGTCTTTAGAAGGGGCACTCATCAGCATTGAAAGCCATTGGTTATCGGCTACGTTAAAGTAGGTGTACATGCGATTGTCCTTGTAGAGAGTAGCCAATGTGGTAGGTTGTACGGCACCACTGATATAGCTACTTACATCTACTGTACTTCGACTGACGGTTCCATCAAATGGTGCATGAATATAGCAGTATCCCAGATTGGTGCGTGCTGTATTCAGTGCAGCTTCGGCATTACTGACAGCAGCTGTTTCTTCGGCTACGGAAGATTCTGCCTGTAATACTTGTATCCGGCTTACTGCATCGCTTTTCAGTGCTTCACGCATACGGGAATAATTATTGCGGGCGTATGTCAGCTGTGCTTGAGCTGTTTTAAGGGCAGCTTCGGCTTTCGTCACATTGTCTTTATAAATAGTGGGTTCTATGACGAATAGTAATTGTCCCTTTTTGACCCGGCTTCCTGGTGTATAGGAAGCTGATTGTAAAGTGCCGTTGACTCGTGCTACGAGGTTTACCGTCTGTTCGGTGGTTAAATAGCCCGGGTAATCTTTGGTAAGCGTAATATCTTTCACAAGCGGATGGGCTACGCTGACTTCGGGTACAGGCATAGCATCTCCGGTGGCTTTTTTCTTCCCCTGACATCCTATTAATAATGGTAGGGCGAGAAGGATATACAGTAATCTTTTCATTGTTATATAGGTTTTAGTAATTTTAGTTATTCCAGCCCCCTCCTAATGCCTGGTAGAGGGCAATCAGTTGTAGTAGCGAATTGCCTCGTGCCTGTACTAACTGATTTTCGTAAGTCAACAGAGAACGCTGTGCGTCCAGTACATTCTGAAAGGGAGTGAGTCCTTGTTTATATAAGTCGAGAGAGAGGGTCAATGTTTCTTGTCCCTGGTTACGTACTTCCCGCAAGGCCACTATTTGTTTGATAGAATTGCGGTAAGCGTTCATGGCATTATCTGTTTCCTGTATGGCTGTCAATACAGTCTGGTTGAACTGATTTATTGATTCGTCCAATTGTGCACGGGCCAGTTTGGTGGTATTTATCAGTTTGCCACCGTTGAAGATAGTCCAGCTTAGAGCAGGGGCTATTTCGTAGGTGAAACTTTTATGATTGCCAAAGTCTCTGAGGTCTTTAGATGCAAAACCAACGGAACCTTTCAGAAATACTTGTGGTAACCAGTCTGATTTAGAGGCACCCAACAAAGCGGCTTGCGCGTTTACCTGACGTTCAGCACTGCGGATATCCGGCCTTCTCATTAGTAAATCGGCAGGTAGACCAACTCCGATGGGTTCCATATAATCCGGCAATTCCCCTACCCGGTCCAATACGGGACGTACTTCCTGCGGATAGGTTCCGAGCAATACGGACAATGTGGTAATATATTGATTGATACCCGATTCTAATTGTGGTATGGAAGCTTTGGTACTGTAGTATACTGATTTAGCCTGAGCTACATCAAGTTTGGATACCAACCCTGTATTATATCTTACTTCAGTGATTTTCAGTACGGCAGCTTGTGAAGTACAATTTTTCTCTACCACTCGTAACTCTTGTTGTAGTTCCCTCAAATTGATATATGCTGAGGCTACTTGTGCTGATAAAGAAACCATTACTGCTGTATATTCTTCTTTACTGGCGGCAAAAGTCTCTTTCTGTGCTTTTACCCGTTGTCGGATACTTCCGAATATATCTAATTCCCAGCTCATATTGATAGAAGCATCATAATAATGCTGGGTTGTCTGTGGTATCTCACTGGTGTTGCCACTGGTTTGCTGACGTGTCCATCCGGCATTTATTCCAAGGCTTGGAAAGAAACTGCTACGCTCCATACGTAGGTTTGCCTTTGCTGCATTCATACGGTCTATCGCAGTCAACACCGAATAGTTACGGTCTACAGCAATGGTTATCAATGAGTCAAGAGTCTGATCTCCGAAAGATTTCCACCACTGATCGTCTACAGGTAATATCTGTTGAAATACTTTTCCTCCCTCTTCCCAGGTTTGTGGCAAGGGAGTATCCAGATAATGGTTCGCAGTCTGCGCCGAGGCTACGGACGAAAGAAACAAAAGGAGCGATATGCTCCACGCTCGCATATTCATAAGTTCAGGTTTTTAAGAAATGAAAAGAAAACAACTAAAGTTTCAGTTTGTTTAGAATGCCGGGAAGATTGTTCCTCACATACAGAGAAGTATGTAGGATGGGATAAAAGAAAAAGGTGGATAAATTGTAATTATACAATCCATCCACCTTTTAATAGGATATTAACTATCGAGAGTTGTTTTTTATTCAGCAGTTTTTCTTCTGATAGCTCTTTTTGCTGTTGGTGCCGGAGCTTCTTCTACCTTGTGGCTAATCTCTACACCTGCCAGTTCCGGGTCAATCATAATACGTCCGCAGTATTCACAAACAATTACTTTTTTACGTGAACGGATATCAAGTTGTCTCTGAGGCGGGATTTTGTTAAAACAACCACCACAAGCATCACGTTGAACGTATACAACGCCTAAACCATTACGAGAGTTTTTACGGATACGTTTGAATGACTGCAACAGACGTGGCTCTATTTTGGTCTCCAGATCTTTTGCTTTATCTCTCAACTTTTCTTCTTCCTGTTTTGTTTCAGAAATGATTTCGTCCAGTTCGCTCTTTTTCTGATCCAGGTCTTTTTGTCTTTCTTCCAGAGCAGCTGTACTTTTAGCTACTTCTTCAGATTTCTCCTGTTCTTCGGCAGTAAATTCTTTGATTCTCTTCTCACAGAGCTCTATTTCGAGTGTCTGGAATTCGATTTCTTTCGTTAAGAAGTCGTATTCGCGATTGTTGCGTACGTTGTCTTGCTGTGATTTATATTTCTCTACAGAAGCCTTTGCCGCTTCAATCTCTACTCTTTTGCCTGCGATTGCTGCTTTAAGTTCGCTTACTTCCGCTTTGATTTTATCAATACGTGTACTCAAACCGGCAATTTCGTCTTCAAGATCCTGTACTTCCAATGGAAGTTCACCTCTCAAAGTTTTAATCTTGTCAATCTCAGACAGCATAGTTTGTAGTTGGAACAGTGTTTTCAGCTTCTGTTCCACGGTCAACTCATTCGGATCTTTTTTTGCTTCTTTAGCCATTTTACTTATAAATATTTTATGGGATTTGTGTTCACTTTACTAAATTGGAGTGTAACATTAGGAAATAAATCCCGGATTATGGAATAAAAAATTTCTTTTGTATACTGTTCACTTTCATAATGTCCTATTTCGGCCATTAGAATTTCTGCTTCATGCCCGAAATAATCATGATATTTAATTTCACCGGTAATAAATACATCTGCTCTGTTTCGAATAGCCAATGGCAGCAAGAAAGCCCCAGCTCCACCACAAAGTGCTACGGTTTGTATTTCACGTCCGGATAGTTTATTGTGCTTCAGGCAACCTACTTCAAACGTTTTCTTGATACGTTTCAGGAATTTCAGTTCAGTTTCCGGAGTCTCCAACTCTCCTATTATCCCTGCTCCTGCCTGTTGCCAGGAATTCTGGAGTGGATAAATGTCGAATGCCGGCTCTTCATACGGATGTGCAGTAAGCAAAGCACGAATCGCTTCTCCTTTCTTATATATAGGAAGAATGGTTTCAATTCTCGTTTCTCTTTCATGATGAAGCTCTCCGATATTTCCACAGAAAGGACTGCTTCCTTCCTGTGCACGGAATGTTCCTTCTCCTTCAAGATTATAACTGCATGAGTCATAATTACCTATATATCCACATCCTGCGGAAAACAAGGCGTTACGTACTTCATCCGCCTGTGCGAATGGTACAAATGTAACAAGCTTAACCAGGCTATTCTCTTTCGGATCAAGTACGCGTACGTTCTTAAGTCCTATCTTCTCGGCTATCTTAAAGTTCACTCCTCCGGGAGCGTTATCCAGGTTGGTATGAGCTGAATAAATGACAATATCATTTTTGATAGCTTTCAGTATGCAACGTTCCACGTAGTCTTTCCCCGTGATAGACTTGTAGCCTTTAAAAATAAGGGGATGATGTGATATAACAAGGTTATACCCCATTGCGATGGCTTCATCGAGAACGGCTTCGGTAACGTCCAGACACAACAAAGCCCCTGTTGCTTCCGCATCTGTCAATCCGATTTGCAGGCCGGCATTATCAAATCCGTCTTGCAATGGCAGAGGCGCGAACCGTTCAAGGGCGCTTACAATCTCTTTAATTTTCATTCTTTGTAGAAAATTTGGTTGCAAATATAAGAAAAAAGCAGGGAATAAGTATGCCTTTTATCGTTTTTTAGTACATTTGGGGAAATTTGGAGGAGTACTTATGAAAATAAATCTATCAAAGGTTGGTGCGGATATCATTTTAGCTTTGAAAAAGTATCCGATGGAAGCATTATTGGGCTTGCTATTTTTTGTATTCTTTTGTATTGAAGATCAGTTAAGTTGGGAATCCTCTTCGGAGCTGATTAAGCATATACGGGATGTAATGTCCCTCTTTCCGGCCTTTATGGTACTGGTGTACAGCTTGCATCAGCTTTTGTATCCTACTAAGGGCAGAATATTGTATTATTTGTCGGTATTACTGCCTCTCCCCTTTCTTTGGGCTGATTTGAGTCACTTTGTATTTACTATTTCTTATACATTTACACTGATATTGGCATTTTTCATTCTGCTGGCATGTAAATGTAAGTGGGAGAATCTTTCCTTTGCCCGAAATTGTATGCAAACGTTTGTAAGTCTGATTTTTGCTTTCTTTATCGGACATCTCTTGGCTCTTGCTGTATGGGGGCTTTATTCTTCTGTGGTATACATCTTTAATATAGAGAGGTATGATTTCCCTGAATATATTTATATGTTCTGCCTGTTTGTTGTGATTCCGTTGCTTTATTGCCATTTGCAGGAGAAAGAGAGTGAAGAGAATACGACTCCCCGGTTTATGGAAATTATTATAAACTATATTCTTTCACCGGCAGTGATTGTTTATACGGCAATACTTTACATCTATTTCATAACGATTGCCATTCATTGGGAGTTGCCTAAGGGAGGGATTGGATATATGGTACTTGCGTTGGCTATTTTTGCAATGGCAGGACATATGTTTCAGCTTCTTGTTTCCAAAAATATTTATGGGTGGTTTTACAACCATTTTAGTTGGATTGCGATACCGCCACTTATTCTTTTCTGGGTGGGAACTATTGAGCGCATAACGACTTATAGCTTTACGGCATCAAGAGTTTACCTCTTCATATCCGGTATTTTGATGACACTCTATATCTTTTTCTTGTTTTCCCGGAAGATAGGAAATTATCAGTTGATGGCTGTAGTGAGTAGTATCTGTATTGTGATTTTGACTTTTATCCCTGGCATTAGTGCCCGAAGTATAGGCATTCATTCACAGAAACAGAGGTTAGAAAGATATATTTCCAGGCTTGATATGCTGGATTCTGTTACTCATAAGTTAAAACAAGGAGTCGTATTTAATGAAACTGATTCTTTGAGATGGAAAGATGCCCGGGAACTGGAAGCATGTTATTCTTATTTAGAGGATGAAACAGGTTCTGATTATATGAAAAAGGAATATGGGGAATGCGACATTTCAACTAAGCGTAACTGGCATTACATGAGTCCTGTTTTTCCGTCAGGAATCAATACAGAAGGATATACTCGTTATTATCCAATGAATATTTATGATAGGAAAGAATATGTTGGTAAGGTGGAAGATGGAGTCATTAAGATTCGGCGTGTAGCTGATGACAAGGTGATAATAAGCCGTGATATAAATGCATATATGAATTCTCACCGTGCGTGGATGCAGAATGAAGTATCCGATTCGGTAAGTTCGGAGTTATTTATCACCTGTAATGATTCCTGTATGCTTGTACTTAGTAATATAAGTTATGAAAGCGGAGTTACTCTTCATTGCACCAATGTATTGGTTGATGCTATCTTTATTAAATAATGCGAATCAGTAGTTGAAAACCATGTTTAGTGGGATTTTGTTTATTTCTTCTCCGTTTTGAGTGCTTCCCGCATGGGGAAGTACTTAGTGTTGTAATTAATTCAGAGACGCGTGGGCTGCACGCAACAGAAAAAGAGCTGGTGTTACATGGTAGAAAAATATTACAATTTTAATATTTGTAAGTACTTGATTATTAGCAATATATATGGACGTTTTTTTCTCTACGAGAAACGGGTCGAAACTCTACGGAGATCGAGGTGAAACTCTACGAGGAACGGGTCGATTCTCGTAGAGCAACGCATGGAGTGTTTCTGATGTTTTACAAGACTTATTAATCAAGAGCAATCGACCTGTTCTTATTGTATTAAAGTTTTACTGCAGAGTTTCACTGAAGTTACACAGAGTACTATTTATCTGATTTATAACAATTAAAACTCGGTGAAACTCTGTGTGGCTCTGTGGTGAACTATATGCTAAATAGTAATCTCTACCAGGTTTCCATCCGGATCGAGGATAGCGCTTTCAAAGAATCCATCGCCTGTGGTACGGGGTTCACTGGCTACTACAAACCCATTGTGGCGCAAACGTTCTGTAAGTTCGAGAACAGCTTCTTTACTACCTGCTGAAACAGAGAAGTGTGCCAAACCAATGTGCGGAATCTTGTCTGCCGGAGAAGTAACATCCGTTTTACGCATCATTTCGATTAAAGCGCCTCCTCCATCAAAGCTGATAAGGTAGGATTCGAAACCTTTTGCAGGATTTATGTACTTTTCATTACTTGTTCCATTGAAATAAGTAATGTAAAACTGTCTTAACTCTTCTAATTGAGTGGTCCAAAGTGCAATGTGATGAATATACATGGTTATTTTATAAATGGTTATTTCTCTTCTTTTATGAGTGTATAATAATGTAAATCAAGTATCTTTGCAAAGATAAATAAAGTTGAATACGAACCATTTGATTTGAATCAAAATATGATAAGAAGCTATAATATTCAAGATACAGACAGAGTGATACGCATTTGGTTAGAAGCCTCTATTCTGGCACATCATTTTATTCCTGCCATGTATTGGATTGGAAAACAAGAAGATATGCGGAATATTTATCTTCCGGGAAGTGATACATATGTATTTGAAGATGAAAAAACAAAGTCTGTGCAAGGTTTTATTTCGATGGTAGACAACTATTTGGCTGCTATATTTGTAATACCTGAAGCACAGGGTACAGGTATTGGAAAGGCATTGATAGAATACGTAAAAAAGATACACCCTGCAATAACATTAAGGGTATATGCTAAAAATGAATCATCAGTGGCTTTTTATGAGAAGCAGGGGTTCAGGTTTGTAGAGAAGCATGTAGAAGAAGAGACAAGTGAGCAAGAACTTGTAATGAAGTGGAACGGATAAGTGTTACTAATATATTTAATATAAAGAAGATGAAGAAGATTTTGTTTTTATTGTTACTGGCTATTACTCTTGGAGCTTGTGAGAGTGATACTGATTCAAATTGGAATAATCGGCCGGGTGGAGGTTCAGATGAAGCTCAGAATTGGGATTCGTATACAATTACTGTTAAAAACTGGGAGCGTATAGGAGGTGTGAATGAAAATAATTCTTATTTTCGTTGTATCGTTGAAGATAAGTATTTAGATCAGTATATCTTTGATAAAGGAAGTGTCATGGTATATCTGATTCAATATGATGGTAATACGCCGGTCCAGACTCCTCTTCCTTATGTAATGTATTATGCTGAGGGAAATAAGAATTGGGCAGAAACGTTCTCCTATGATTATTCCGTAGGTTCGTTTGCTTTCTATGTGACTTATAGTGACTTTCTAACAGAAAATAATCCTGGAGAATGTCAGTTTAAGATAGTAATGCATTGGTGACTTAATACAGATTTACTTTACACCGTTTTAACATTATAAAAATTCATATGGCAAGTAAAGTATTTCCTCGTTG
>NZ_JAASHC010000030.1:0-66068 GCF_019734355.1 Bacteroides sp. K03 | reverse complement strand
AAGGCTGAAAGCAGGATGGGATGAAAAATACCTGTCAACACTTTTACAGGACAGCGCATTTTAATGCGTCGGCCCTGAACATGGATAATGTTTGCTTTAAACGTATCTGGTTATTTACTTAAAAGGTACATTGAGTAACGCTTAAAGCATATACTTAAATAGATATAAGTTCAGGCAGGAAATCTATTTCACTCCCCTACAGTGTTATGAAATAAAGTTGAAAGAGGATTTTATGCAGATTGAGCAGAAAAGTCACTATCTTTGCACACTCACTGAACCGATTATAACAAAAAGACACTATAACAATATGGAAAAGAACTTCAAAAGAACCACAGTGACCTCGGCTTTGCCTTATGCCAACGGCCCTGTTCACATCGGGCATCTGGCCGGCGTATACGTACCGGCAGACATCTACGTCCGCTACCTGAGACTGAAAAAAGAAGATGTACTCTTTATCGGCGGGTCAGACGAACACGGTGTGCCCATCACGATTCGTGCCAAGAAAGAAGGAATCACTCCGCAGGATGTGGTAGACCGTTATCATTTCCTTATTAAGAAATCCTTCGAGGAGTTCGGTATCTCATTTGATGTATATAGCCGCACGTCATCGAAAACACATCATGAGTTGGCCTCAGACTTCTTCAAGGAGTTATATAACAAAGGTGAGTTCATTGAAAAAACATCCGAACAATACTACGACGAGGAGGCACATCAGTTTCTTGCCGACCGTTATATCACAGGCGAATGTCCTCACTGTCACTCCGAAGGTGCTTATGGCGACCAGTGCGAGAAGTGTGGTACTTCTCTTTCTCCAACAGATCTTATCAACTCCAAGAGTGCTATCAGCGGCAGCAAACCGGTGATGAAAGAAACCAAACACTGGTATCTCCCACTGGACAAACACGAAGCATGGCTGCGTCAATGGATTCTGGAAGATCACAAAGAATGGCGCCCCAATGTATACGGCCAATGTAAAAGCTGGCTCGACATGGGCTTGCAGCCTCGTGCAGTGAGTCGTGACCTGGACTGGGGAATTCCCGTTCCGGTAGAAGGAGCCGAAGGAAAGGTGCTCTACGTGTGGTTCGATGCCCCCATCGGCTATATTTCCAATACTAAAGAGCTGCTTCCGGACTCCTGGGAAACCTGGTGGAAAGATCCGGAAACACGCCTGATCCACTTTATCGGAAAAGATAATATCGTATTCCATTGTATCGTATTCCCGGCCATGCTGAAAGCCGAAGGTAGCTATATCCTGCCGGATAATGTACCGAGCAATGAGTTCCTGAACCTGGAAGGTGATAAAATTTCAACTTCACGCAACTGGGCAGTATGGTTGCACGAATATCTGGAAGACTTCCCGGGCAAGCAAGACGTGCTGCGCTATGTGCTGACCGCCAATGCACCGGAAACCAAAGATAATGACTTCACCTGGAAAGATTTTCAGGCACGTAATAACAATGAGTTGGTAGCTGTTTATGGTAATTTCGTAAACCGCGCAATGGTGCTCACTCAGAAATACTTTGATGGATGCGTTCCCGCACAGGGCAATTTGACCGATTATGATAAAGAGACGCTGAAAGAATTCGCCGACGTAAAGGCCGAAGTGGAAAAACTGCTCAACGTATTCAAATTCCGTGATGCGCAGAAAGAGGCTATGAACCTGGCACGTATCGGAAACAAATATCTGGCAGACACCGAACCGTGGAAGCTGGCTAAAACAGACATGGAACGTGTAGCCACTATCCTCAACATCTCATTGCAACTGGTAGCCAACCTGGCTATTGCTTTTGAGCCGTTCCTGCCTTTCAGTTCCGAACGCCTTCGCCAGATGCTGAACATGAACAGTTTCGACTGGTCAGAACTGGGACGTGACGACCTCCTCGCTGCCGGACACCAGCTCAACAAACCGGAATTGCTGTTTGAGAAGATTGAAGACAGTGTCATTGAAGCTCAGGTACAGAGACTGCTGGATACAAAGAAAGCCAACGAAGAAGCCAACTATAAAGCCAAACCGATCCGCGAAAACATCGAGTTCGACGATTTTATGAAACTGGATATTCGCGTAGGTACTGTTCTTGAATGCCAGAAGGTGCCCAAGGCAGACAAGTTACTGCAATTCAAAATAGACGACGGACTGGAAACACGTACCATTGTCAGTGGCATTGCCCAACACTACAAACCGGAAGAACTCGTAGGCAAACAGGTTTGCTTCATTGCCAACCTCGCTCCACGCAAGCTGAAAGGTATCGTTAGCGAAGGTATGATTCTCTCTGCCGAAAATAATGACGGCAGTCTGGCTGTAGTAATGCCGGGCCGCGAAGTGAAGCCGGGCAGTGAGGTGAAATAGTTCTCATAATTCCAAATAATTCATGAGCGAATCACTTAAAGAAAAGACAGCTAAAGGATTATTCTGGGGCGGATTCAGCAATGGCATACAGCAATTGTTGAATCTGTTCTTTGGGATATTTCTGGCCCGGTTGCTCAATGCCGATGACTATGGTATGGTAGGAATGCTTACCATTTTTATAGCCGTAGCCGGTACCTTGCAGGAAAGTGGTTTCACCAATGCGCTGACCAACAAACGGGAAGTAACCCATAAGGATTACAACGCAGTATTTTGGTTTAGTACCCTGACAGGGATAACCATGTACATTTTACTTTTCTTAAGTGCTCCGCTGATTGCCGATTTCTACGAAAAGCCGGAACTTGTTCCACTGGCACGGTATCTGTTCATCGGATTTCTGATCTCGAGTTCTGCTACCGCACACAATGCCGTCTTATTCAAGAATCTGATGGTAAAGCAAAAGGCTATGTCACAAATTATAGCTTTAACCCTCTCCGGGATCATAGGCGTAATTATGGCGTTCAACGGAATGACATACTGGGGAATAGCTACACAAAGTATAGTTTATATTCTGGTGGTAACCATCTGCTTCTGGCATTTTTCTCCCTGGCGTCCCACACTCAATATAGATTTCAGTCCATTGAAGGGTATGTTCGGATTCAGCAGCAAGATACTGGTTACGAATATCTTCACGCAAATCAATAATAATATATTCTCAGTTCTGTTAGGTAAATTCTTCTCAGAAGCAGAAGTGGGTTATTACACGCAAGCCAACAAATGGAACACAATGGGGCACTCGCTCATCACAGGTATGGTTAGCGGCGTAGCACAGCCTGTGCTTACTGAAGTAGCCAATGACGCGGGACGCCAACGAAATGTATTCCGGAAAATGTTGCGTTTCACTGCCTTTATCTCTTTCCCGGCTATGTTCGGACTGGCACTTATCGCTCATGAACTTATTGTCATTTCGGTAACGGATAAATGGCTGGACAGTGTGCCTATCCTACAATTATTGTGCATCTGGGGAGCCTTCCTGCCGATATTGTCTCTTTACTCCAATCTTATCATCAGCAAAGGAAAGTCCAACATTTATATGTGGAATACAATTACCTTGGGGATTCTTCAGGTTATAGTTATGTTACTGGCTTACCCTTACGGCATACACACCATGATCGTTGCCTTCGTGACTGTCAATATTGTCTGGATGCTGGTATGGCACTATTTTGTATGGCAACAAATCCGCCTCAGTCTCTGGAATGCACTGAAAGACGTTATCCCCTTTGCCACCCTGGCAGGAATCACAATGGTTGTCACTTATTACGCTACGCGCAGTATCGGCAATATATATCTGCTGTTCACCGCTAAGGTAGTGGTAGCCGCTATACTGTATACCTTGCTGATGTGGGGAAGCAATTCTGTTGTTTTCAAAGAAAGCATACAGTTTTTGAAAAAGAAGAAGTAGGGAGAAGGAAAGATGATAAGCGTAGTGATACCTTTATATAATAAAGAACGATATATAGAAAGAGCAATCCATTCGGTTCTCTCCCAAACGTTTCAGCAGTTTGAGATAGTTATTGTCAACGATGGTTCTACCGACGGGAGTGTTTCTGTCATCGAACGAATGAACAATCCACTCATCCGTCTCATCCACCAAAAGAACGGAGGTGTATCTGCTGCAAGAAACCGGGGGATTGAAGAAGCACGTTTTGAGTATATTGCATTTCTGGATGCCGATGACGAATGGAAAGAAAATCATCTGGAAGTAATAGCAGGACTGATAAGAAAATTTCCGGAATGCGGTGTATTCGGTACTTCCTATTATTATACCCGGGAAAACACCTCTCCCGCCACTCCGATTCTACCCGTACCATTTACCTTCAGCGGAGAAGAAGGAATCATAGACAACTACTACGAAATGGCTTCGGGAACTGACTTCCCTATCCATATGAGTTCATATGCAGTCCGTAAAAGAGAAATACAAAAAATAAGCGGATTCCCTGTGGGCATTCCATCGGGCGAAGATGTTATCACGCTTGCCAGACTCCATGCCGTTTGTGACATTGCCTATTCCAAACTACCGACTTCAATCTACTATCTGATATACGAAGGCAAAAACGTCCGTCCGGTACTCATGAATAATCCGTTGGACGAAGCGTTCGACAGACTGTTTAAAGAGGCATCACACCGCAAAGGTGTACGCCGTTTCGTTTCATCATGGCACAAGCGAAGAATGGTAAGTGCTATCTATGCAGGTAATTACCTGTTGATGTGCAGAGAATTCTTCATCGCTTTTCACCTTTACCCTTTGCAAAAGAAATTATACACCTCTCTGCTACTCAGTTTCTTCTCCCGGTGTACGGGAAAAGATTTATACTCCATCAACCGGATTTTAAACAAAAAGAAAAGAACATGACAGCCTCTCCTACCAGTCCCTCTTTCCCTCTTGTGTCCGTTGTAATGTGTACTTATAACGGAGAGAAATTCCTGCGCGAACAACTGGACTCTATTGTACAACAGTCCTATCCTATCCACGAGTTGCTGATTCAGGATGACCAGAGCACAGACCGGACAACAGAAATCATAAAGGAGTATCAAGCCCGCTATCCTTTTATCCGACTGCATATCAATGAGAAGAACCTGGGATTCAATGCTAATTTCCATACTGCACTCTGTAGCGCAACGGGTGATTTCATCTCTATCTCCGATCAGGACGATGTGTGGCATCCCGACAAACTTAAAGAGATGATGGCATGTATCGGAAACAAAGCCATGTGTTTTTCTTTTTCCGCTACCCCCCAAGATCACTCTATAGATGATATAGAACGCCGCCTCAACAATAACGAAAGCCTGGAACGACTGCTGTTTTCCAACTGCGTACCGGGACATAGCATGCTGCTACGCCGCAGTATGATAGAACAGATTCCTTTCTGGGACAACAATGTACTCTATGACTGGTGGCTGGCTGTCAATGCCCAGCTCTATGGAGGAGTAATCCGGTGTAATAAAATACTGACAAACCACCGGGTACATCAAGAATCAGCCATGAGCCTTTTTTACCAGAAGAACTATAAAAAAGCGAAACCTTACCTTCCCTATCTGAAAGGTTATCAATCGTACCGGGCATTAAGAAAAAAAGAGAGTTGGCAAAAATTCTACCGCCATATCCATAGAGAGAGCAATGGGCAGAAAGAACTAAATACTGCACACCGCATTGTGGACGCCATGCTGGGGAGGAGTTTCTTTTCTTTCCTGAAACTATGCCTGTTCTGCACGATACATAAAGACAAAATTGCAGCGAGAAAAAAGATCAATCACCTGAGAGCATTCTTCTATCCCTGCTTCTATGCATACAAGAATAAATGCTTTAATGACAGAACGTTTCATGATTAACTCTGAGTGTGAACTATTAAAGAAAAAGCCATGAGAATACTTGTTATCATTGTGAGTTACAACTTTGAGCGCTGGATAGATCGCTGTCTTGGCAGCCTGCGCAAATCGGTACATCCGGTTGACACAGTAGTGATAGATAACTGCTCGTCTGATTCTACTACCCAACTCATTGAACAGCGTTATCCCGAAGTACGCCTTATCAAAAATAAAGAGAATCTCGGCTTTGGGCGTGCCAACAATATTGGAATGGAAATAGCCATCAGCGAAGGATATGACGCTGTATTTCTACTCAATCAGGATGCATGGATAGACCCACAAACCATTGGTACACTTGCAAACCTTTGCCAGGAATATCCGGCTTATGGCATCCTCTCTCCGGTACATCTGACCGGTAACGGAGATAAGCCCGAACAAGGATTCAGTGCTTACACCGGCATCCGGCAACTGAGTGATCTGAACAAGGAAGTTCCCATAGTGCAAACAAGTTTCATCAACGCCGCTTTCTGGATGATCCCTGTTGCCGTACTCCATACAGTGGGAGGATTCTCACCTCTTTTTTATCACTACGGAGAAGACAAAGATTACGTCAACCGCCTCAAACACCACGGATATCTCGTAGGATACTCTCCCATAGTATTCGGTTGTCATGACCGGGAAAACCGGAAAGTCAGCCACGAAGTATGGATGCGTTCGGAACAAATATACCTGCTTACTGAATATGCCAACATCAACTACTCGTCTGTACAAGCCTTCGGATACGGCATATTGGCAGGCATCCAAAAAGCATTGCAAATGCTCGTACAAGGAAAACCCAAAGATGCACTGTCCTACCTGGCTATCTCCTGCCGGTTGTTGAAACAGAGTTCCAAAGTGAACCGGTTCCGAAAACAAAGTTGTCAAAGAAAAGCTAATTATTTACATTTATGAAAGTACTCTATACCTTTGGCGGAATGCCTCATTATCTGAATGCCATGCTCAATAAGCTACAGGCGAAAGGTGTTGATATCATAGTTGTTACTCCACAAAAAGGAAATGCCAACATCGGCAAAGGAGTAAAAATGGTAGAGAGTGGCTCTTATAAGCATCTCACCAGCCCGGAAAAAAAGATGTTTTACGGGAAAACAGCTTATCCGCAACTGCCGGAAATTATCCGGAAGGAACAACCGGATATTCTTGTAATGGGATGGCCTTACTTCCTGCAACTGTTCTTTCAGCCGGAACTAAGAAAAGCGGTAAAGAGCTGTAGAACAAAAATCGTCATCCGTGAGATACCATTCCAGACTCCACCCTATGGAAAGATAAGAGCGTTTTTCGAGGCCCAGCCTATGTATGACGAAAACATGCGGTTGCAGAGTACCGGAATGTCATTTTACATCAAACAATGGCTTACAGCACGTATCCGCAAATATTGTTATTCAAAAGTAGCAGGAACACTCAATTATTCAACGGCTGCATACGACATCCTCCCTTCCTATGGAGTAGAAAAAGAGAAAATACATGTTACTTATAATTCTACTGACACGGAAGCGTTGCTTCGTGAAAAGGAAAACGTACAGACAGCCCCTTCTATCCTTCCTCCCAATCCAAGGCGTATTCTCCACATCGGACGACTGGTGAAATGGAAGCGGGTGGACCTGCTGATAGAGGCTTTACCCAAAGTAATAGCACGGTTCCCGGACACAGAATTGGTGATAGTGGGTGACGGACCGGAGCTGGAGAACCTAAAGCAACAGGCAGAGCAACTGAACCTGAGCGGCTACATCCGTTTTGCTGGTAGTGTTTATAAGCCAGAAGTACTGGGAGCTTATATGAATGAATCTGCTGTATATGTACTTGCCGGTATGGGAGGGCTTTCTATCAATGATGCCATGACTTATGGTATGCCGGTCATCTGCTCTGTATGTGACAGTACCGAACGGGATCTGGTAACCGATAGGAAGAACGGTTTTTTCTTTAAAGCAGGGGATGCCAACAGCCTGGCCGAAAAAATTACAACTCTTTTCTCATCTCCCGAACTTTGTGAGAAGATGCGAAAAGAGTCGCAAAGAATTATTCTTGAAGAGATCAATATCGATACAGTCAGTCAACGATATCTGGACGCTTTCAAAGCATTCATGAGGTAGACTTCCGAGATGTATACTCTATCGCAAAGCTGCTATGATACGTTCACAGGCATGTCCGTCTCCATAAGGATTGTGTGTCTCTGACATCTTCTGATAAAGTGCTTTATCACGCAATAATGTGTTTACATTGCTGACAATCGCATTGTAATCTGTACCAACAAGCTTTACCGTCCCGGCAGCTACAGCTTCCGGACGTTCCGTTGTATCGCGCATCACAAGAACAGGTTTCCCTAATGACGGAGCCTCTTCCTGCACACCGCCACTATCCGTCAGCAACAAAAGACTGTGCTGCATGGCATAAATAAATGGCAGATAATCCAACGGATCAATCAGATAGACATTACTCAAACCCGAAAGCAATTCGTAAACAGGTTTCTGCACATTCGGATTCAAATGCACCGGATAGACAATATCTATATCAGAATGTTCTGCTGCTATCTCTTTAATGGCTTTGCAAATATGCAAAAAGCCTTCGCCAAAGTTTTCACGGCGATGTCCGGTGACAAGAATATATTCACGGTCTGTTAATATATAACCTTTGGCTTTCAGAATCTCATGTAGCTCCTGTTGTTTCTCCTGACTGTCAGATATAATATCCACCGCCATCAACAGGGCATCAATCACGGTATTTCCCGTTACAAAAATACGATTACCATCAATATTCTCACGAAGCAGATTCTCTTCAGACTGATGGGTAGGAGCAAAATAGTAATGACAAAGACGATCTGTTACCTGGCGATTCATCTCTTCGGGCCAGGGGGAAAGCATATCATAGGTGCGTAAACCGGCTTCTACATGCCCTACCTTGATCTGCTGATAAAAAGCAGCCAGACCGGCAGCCATTGAGGTGGTTGTATCACCGTGTACAAGTACCACATCGGGAGCAAACTCTTTAAATACATCACGCAAACCCAGCAATACCCTAGAGGTTATATCATATAAATCCTGCCCGGGGGCCATGATATTCAGATCATACTCAGGCACGATACCAAATACTTCCAATACCTGATCCAGCATCTGGCGATGCTGTGCCGTGACACAAACCTTCGTTTCAAAGTGTTCTGTATCCCGTTGCAAAGCCTTTACCAAAGGAGCCATCTTGATGGCTTCCGGTCGTGTTCCGAATACCAGTAATATCTTCTTCATTACTTTCTAACTCCGCAAAAATCCAGTTCCAGTTTGCCTTCCTCACGCACCATCTCTACAAAAGGGGTATGACGCACCAGCCACACTACGATATCTGCCTTCGCATAAGCCTCTTTATAATCCGTCAAATGGAAACTGGGATGTGAACTTATATTCGGTTCCACAATCAATACATCCGCTCTTGACTCGGAAATAATACGGGAAGCAATATATTTGGCAGGAGACTCCCGCAAATCATCAATATTGGGTTTGAAGGCCAATCCCATACAGGCAACAACCGGCTCCCGGTCATTCTTCTCTACAAACCGCTGGCAAGTTTCCATCACTTTGTTAGCACACCAGTCGGCTTTATAATCATTCGTCTCACGGGCACGCTTGATAAGCTGTGCCTGTTCCGGATAATCAGAGACAATAAACCAGGGATCTACAGCAATACAATGTCCTCCTACACCACATCCCGGTTGAAGGATGTTAACACGCGGATGTTTATTGGCCAACTCTATCAACTCCCATACATTTACTCCTGCCTTATCACAAATCATCGAAAGTTCATTGGCAAAAGCAATTTGAGAATCACGTGACGAATTTTCAGTAAGTTTACACATTTCAGCCGTACGGGCATTGGTACGGTGCAAAGTACCTTTCACAAAAGCAGAATAAAATTCAATCGCTTTCTCCGTAGATTCCGGATTGATACCACCAATCACACGGTCATTATGAACCAGTTCATAAAGTGTATTTCCCGGTAATACACGTTCCGGACAGTAAGCAATGTACAATTTATCTTTCAGCTCCGGTCGTTCTTTATATATAATCTCTGACATCCGCTCGGTTGTAAAAACAGGAGATGTAGATTCAATAACAAATAAATCTCCCGCCTTCAGATAAGGGATTACCGAACGGGTAGCAGATTCTACATACATAATGTCTGCCCTATGGTTCTGTTTGAACGGGGTAGGTACCACTACAAAGAAAGCATCCGCAGTTTCGGGTTTCGACACAGCCCGAAGATTTCCTTTTTGAACAGCTTCCTTTACTATCTTATCCAGATCCGGCTCTACAATATGTATTTTCCCTTGATTGATAGTGTCCACTACCACTGGGTTCACATCTACTCCAATCACCTGATAACCATGAGTTGCAGCAACTGCCGCCGTAGGAAGGCCAATATATCCCAAGCCCAAAAACAGAACCTTTTTCATATGTTAAACCTATTTATATATAGTGCTGCAAAAGTACAAATAATCCATGACTTTGTACGGATTCTCACAGAAAACCGCTATTTTTGCCAAAACATTCTGGCACATGAGAGTACTGATCATAAATACATCCGAACGAATAGGTGGTGCAGCCGTAGCTGCCAGCCGTCTGATGGAAGCACTGAAAAACAATGGAATCAAAGCCAAAATGCTGGTACGTGACAAACAAACCGACCAGATAAGTGTTGTCGGACTCGACCGTAGCTGGCTGACTTTATGGAAATTCGTTTGGGAACGCATTGTCATTTGGAAAGCAAATCATTTTAAGAAAAACAATCTTTTTGCAGTGGACATAGCCAATACAGGCACAGACGTTACCTCCCTCCCGGAATTCCGGCAAGCAGACATTATCCACCTGCACTGGATCAATCAGGGAATGCTATCACTCAAAAACCTCAGCAAAATACTGGAATCGGGAAAACCTATTGTATGGACTATGCATGATATGTGGCCTTCTACCGGTATTTGTCACCATGCACGCGAATGTACCAATTACCAGCATGAGTGCCACCATTGCCCTTTCCTTTATGGCGGAGGTAATAAAAAAGACTTGTCCGCCCGCATATTCAGAAAGAAAAAAGAACTTTATAAAGCTGCTCCTATCACATTTGTAACCTGTAGCCATTGGCTTGAAGAAAAAGCCAAAAGCAGTGCATTGCTCACCGGACACACCGTAACAAGCATTCCAAATCCTATCAATACAAATCTGTTCAGACCCCGTAATAAGCAAGAGGCCCGTGCACATTTCCGATTACCCCAGGAAGGAAAATTGTTACTGTTTGGCTCTGTCAAAATCACAGACAAACGTAAAGGAATCGACTATCTGATAGAATCATGTAAGTTATTGGCAGAGAAACATCCTGAGCTGAAATCCTCACTCGGAGTTGTGGTATTTGGTAACCAGTCACAACAACTGACTAATTTGTTGCCTTTCCCGGTCTACGCACTCGATTACGTCAGCAATGAGCATGAATTAGTGAATATATACAATGCTGTCAATCTGTTTGTAACTCCCTCACTGGAAGAAAACCTCCCTAATACTATCATGGAGGCAATGGCATGCGGAGTACCTTGTGTAGGATTTAATGTCGGAGGTATCCCGGAGATGATAGACCACCTGCATAATGGCTATGTGGCACAATACAAATCGTCTGAGGACTTTGCCAACGGAATTTACTGGGCATTGACAGAATCGGAAAGCCCTATATTGGCGGAACAGGCCTCACGAAAGGCCATAGCTAACTATTCGGAAAGTATCATTGCCAAGAAATACATCGAAGTTTATAACAAAATCACGGGAAAGCATGCATAACCATCCTACCCCTAAATTCTCAATTATCACCGTAACTTACAATGCCGGACAGGTACTGGAAGACACGATACAAAGCGTCATTTCACAAACCTACCGACATGTAGAGTACATTATTGTAGATGGAGCCTCAAAAGATAATACACAGACGATTATAAACAAATACCGCGAAAGGATTCATAAAGTGGTCAGCGAACCGGATAAAGGTTTGTATGATGCTATGAATAAGGGAATATCATTGGCGACAGGTGATTATCTCTGCTTTCTCAATGCCGGCGACAGTTTTCATGAAGATGACACGCTGCAACAAATGGTACACTCGATCAATGGAAACGAACTTCCCGATGTACTGTACGGTGAGACGGCAATTGTAGATAAAAACGGACACTTTTTACGTATGCGCCGCCTTTCGGCTCCTAACGTATTAACCTGGAAAAGCTTCAAACAAGGAATGCTGGTATGTCATCAGGCTTTTTTTGCCAAACATACCCTAATAGAACCATATGATCTGAATTATCGTTTTTCTGCTGATTTTGACTGGTGTATCCGGATTATGAAAAAGGCACGTACCCTACACAATACCCATCTCACCATCATTGATTATCTGGACGAAGGAATAACTACCCGGAATCAGAAAGCATCTCTCAAAGAGCGTTTTCGTATTATGTGCCGGCATTATGGAGTGATGAGCACCGTAGCACATCACGCCTGGTTTATCATACGGGCTATCTCCAAAAAATAAAAAGCTACCCGGAGGAAGGAAGCATTTTCCTTATCAGTTCAGTCAGACTCTGAATAAAAAGCCCGTAATCTGCTTTCTGCCTGTTCTATCATTTTTCTATGAATACAGGGACAGCCTTCGAAAAAAGAAGTTACTATTTCAATCTTCTTGTTTTTGCCAACAGTTTTTTTCCAGTTACCCACTACCTTACCATTATACAGGATCACCGGATAAAATATCCCATACGTATTAAACGCTTTTGGATGATGTTCCTCGGCAAGCACAGCTTTGCGTTCTTTATAACTAATAAGATATTCATCATAAGATGGCAGAAAGTGAAGTATATCAGCAGAGTTAATCTCTCCCTGATAAGATTCGTGCACGAACAATTCATAAGAGTCAAAACGTTCCTTCACCAATTGTGAATCAATCAGCCCCATAGCAGTTCTTGCTTCGGTAACTGGTAAGCCCGACCACCACACAAAATCTGCCAGACTTGCCGGAGAATGACTACGAAAATAGCGCAATGCCAATGTAGCCAAAGCTTCATCTTTTGTCAGCTCTTTTGCGGGAGGAATACGTTCCTCAAGCAAAGCATACGTTGCTTTCTTCCCTTTATCAACACCGCTGCAAACAACGCCTTCCACCTCAGCACGTGCCATAAACCGTGTCATCAATCGATTATCAACAGTCATCCCTTCATTTGCCAGTCCGGCTTCTATCTCTTGCTTAGTCAGACTTTTATTTCCTTCCAGCAGTTTCTCTATTAAGCGGTTACAACGAGAAAAAAGTGCTTCTGAGATATCCACTCCATGTCCCTTCGCGAAGGAGTCATTGGCCGACTTTATACGCTGTGCAGACAGTTTCAGCATCCAGCGTATATCTTCTGCCGCCACCAAATGCCAGGTAGGACGCATTACATGTGTACGTACTATCTCTCCCCGTGCAAGGGCGTCTTCCACAACTCTAAGAGTGGGTGATTTTAAGCGAATACCTACAGCCCACTTAGCCATAGCATAATCCTGTCCTTGAATAGCTCCCATCCATGATACAACCTCTTTGGGAGTATCAAAACACGGATTCAACAATTGCTGACTTATCTGACGAATATTTGCAATCATAGGCCAAGAAGGTGTTTAAGTTCGGCAACGCCTTCCGAAGCTCCTTTCTGAATAATATGTATGGAACGGGAAGTATGAGTATCCACCGGTTTAGGGTCGATCAGATAAACTTCTGCTGTACGTGGCACGTAATTCAGCAATCCGGCAGCCGGATAGACATTCATGGAAGTTCCGATAATAACAAATATATCCGCCTTCTCCACAATATCAATGGCTGTCTCTATTGCCGGCACAGCTTCACCAAACCAAACAATAAAAGGGCGCAGCTGAGAACCGTCTCCGGCACAATCCCCCATACGTACTTCATATTCTTCCGGTTTCAATTCCTTTATATAATGAGGATTATTCGGATCACGGCTGGAACATACTTTTGTCAATTCGCCGTGTAGATGAATCACACGTGTACTCCCCGCCCGTTCGTGCAGATTATCAACATTCTGTGTAATTACGGTCACATTAAAATGTTTCTCCAACTCTGCCAACAATTCATGTCCGCGATTAGGCCTCACATCCAACAGTTGTTTGCGGCGCTCATTATAAAAATGAATCACCAGTTCCGGATCACGTGCATACCCCTCCGGAGTTGCTACCTGCTCCACCGGATACTTATCCCATAACCCACCAGCATCACGAAATGTACTGATCCCACTCTCCGCACTCATCCCCGCACCTGACAAAATGACTAAATTCTTCATACTTCCTTCTTTACATTGATTCAGATATATAGCAAAAGTAAACAGAATATTTGAATAATAAAGCGAATAAAAACAGATAACTTATACAGCGATAAGAAATTTTAAATCCAAAAAGCCCGATCATTCAAATAAAACATGTATTTTTGCCAATTGTTAATTTGCAATTGATTGAGAGTGAAAGATTCAACCTTCTTTCTCCAATCTTCAACAAAAATATATATGGATAAATTTAGTTATGCAATCGGCCTCGGAATCGGCCAGAACTTGTTAGGTATGGGTGCCAGAAGCATCTCGGTAGAAGACTTTGCTCAGGCAATCAAAGATGTGCTGGAAGGTAATCAGACAGCTATCAGCCATCAGGAAGCCCGCGAAATAGTAAATAAATATTTCGAGGAACTGGAGCAGAAGATGAGTGCTGCCAGCATTGAACAAGGAAAAGCATTCCTGGAAGAAAACAAGAAAAAAGCTGGTGTTGTCACTCTTCCGAGCGGACTGCAGTACGAAATAATCACTGAAGGTAAAGGTAAACTGGCCAAAGCTACCGATCAGGTGAAATGTCACTATGAAGGTACGCTTCTTGACGGAACACTATTTGACAGCTCTATCAAGCGCGGACAGCCTGCCGTATTCGGTGTAAACCAGGTGATCCCGGGTTGGGTAGAAGCATTGCAATTGATGCCGGAAGGTTCTAAATGGAAACTATACATTCCGTCAGATCTCGCTTATGGCGCACAAGGTGCCGGAGAGATGATTCCACCGCACAGCACACTGGTATTCGAAGTAGAATTACTTGAAGTTTTAAACAAATAATTTTTTAAAAGCAAAATGAAAAAGATTACAATCCTGGCAGCAATCGCTGCCGTAACTGGCCTTGCATCATGTACAGCCCAGGCTCCTAAAGCAAATCTGAAAACAGAACTCGACTCATTGTCTTATTCAATCGGTATGGCTCAGACTCAAGGTCTGAAAGGCTATTTAGTAGGACGTATGGACGTTGATACAGCTTATATGGCTGAGTTCATTAAAGGTGTAACCGAAGGTGCCAACAAAACCGGAAAGAAAGAAGCTGCTTACATGGCAGGTCTTCAGATTGGCCAGCAGATCAGCAACCAGATGATGAAGGGTATTAACCACGAACTGTTTGGTGAAGATTCAGTAAAAACTATCAGCAAAGAAAACTTCCTTGCAGGTTTCATCGCAGGTACACTGGAAAAAGGCGGCTTGATGACTATGGAGAAAGCTCAGTCATATACTCAGACAGCTATGGAAGCTATCAAAGCAAAAGCAATGGAAGAAAAATACGCTGACAACAAAGCTGCCGGTGAAAAATTCCTTGCTGAAAATAAGACTAAAGAAGGTGTAAAAACAACTCCGAGCGGATTGCAGTACAAAGTAATCACTGAAGGTAAGGGTGAGATTCCTGCTGATACTTGTAAGGTGAAAGTAAACTATAAAGGTACTTTGATTGACGGTACTGAATTCGATAGCTCATACAAACGTAACGAACCGACTACTTTCCGCGCTAACCAAGTTATCAAAGGTTGGACAGAAGCATTGACTATGATGCCTGTTGGTTCTAAATGGGAACTTTACATCCCACAAGACTTAGCTTACGGTTCAAGAGATCAGGGTCAGATCAAACCGTTCTCAACTTTGGTATTCGAAGTTGAATTGCTTAGCATCGAAAAGTAAGCAGATTATCCCTATAAATAAAAAGAGGTGCAAAGAAATTTGCGCCTCTTTTTTGCTATTTCCTATTTTTTATCCATTTTATAGAGAGAAATTAAAATAAATCTCTATATTTGCTTACTATTTGATAACAATTGGAAATTATACTCATTAATTATGGAAAAAATAGACAACCTCGACAGGCAGATTCTAGAGATTATTTCTCAGAACGCCCGCATACCTTTTAAAGATGTAGCAGCAGAATGTGGAGTCTCACGTGCGGCCATCCATCAACGCGTGCAACGACTTATAGATCTGGGAGTTATTGTAGGATCAGGTTATCATGTCAACCCCAAGTCACTTGGGTACAGAACTTGTACATACGTTGGTATCAAGCTTGAAAAAGGTTCTATGTACAAATCAGTGGTAGCCGAGTTACAGAAAATACCGGAAATTGTAGAATGCCACTTCACTACCGGCCCGTACACCATGCTGACTAAACTCTATGCATGCGACAACGAACACCTGATGGATTTGCTGAATAATAAGATGCAGGAAATACCAGGCGTTGTAGCCACTGAGACTCTTATCTCATTGGAACAAAGTATCAAGAAAGAAATTCCCATTCGCGTAGACAAGTAATCCAATGGAGTTCTTGAACGAATATCATCTGGCAGGACTTTTAATAGGCATCTGTACCTTTTTAATTATCGGGCTCTTTCACCCTGTCGTGGTAAAAGCCGAATATTACTGGGGTACTAAATGTTGGTGGATTTTTCTGGTACTGGGAATAGCTGGTGTAATAGCCTCATTAAGTGTAGACAATATTCTTGTCTCTTCTTTGTTAGGCGTTTTTGCTTTTTCTTCGTTCTGGACAATCAAAGAAGTCTTTGAACAAGAAGACCGGGTTAAAAAAGGGTGGTTCCCGAAAAACCCCAAGCGTACTTACAAGTTCTGAAACATTGAAAGAATATTAGTTTTTTGCTCTCAAAAGTTTGCATATTTCGGGAGAAAGTACTAATTTTGTCCCCGCATCCAGGATAAAGGATACACGGGCTTTTAGCTCAGTTGGTTAGAGCAACAGACTCATAATCTGGAGGTCCTTGGTTCAAGCCCAAGATGGCCCACCTAAAAAAGACTATAGATCTATGATTTATAGTCTTTTTTTTATAAGGACAGATACAAAAACTTCTCAGAAACAGACTATTATGAAAAAACTCTTCAAATTCGCAGGTAGCCTGATTATTGGTATGTGTATGGGTGCTGCCGGTGTAATACTGGGAATCACCTGGTTTACCGGAACTACACTGACTGCATTTCTCGAACATCTGAAAATCGAGACACTACTAAGTAGTATGTTCATATCGCTCATAAGTCTTTTTATTGCCGGTTACCTACAAATTATCCTTCATGAAGCAGGACATTTGCTTTCTGGATTAGCCACCGGTTACAAGTTTATCTCTTTCCGTATCGGGAAACTAACATTAATCAAAGAAAAAGGAAGATTCAGGATAAAGTACTTTAAGATACCCGGAACAGCTGGCCAATGCTTGCTTCTCCCACCGGATGTAAGTCCGCAACAACTCCCGTTCATTCTCTACAATCTGGGAGGCGTACTAATGAACCTGTTCTCGGCAATAATAGCAATCTTGCTATTAACCACAATTCCCTATATTTTTACTCCTCTCAAACTATTCCTTCTATTTACTGCCCTTATCGGAATTCTATTCGCACTACTCAACGGAATTCCAATGAAAAGAAGCGGTATTGTCAATGACGGTTATAACCTCAGGCTGATGCAAAAGTCGTTGGAAAGCCGCCAGGCTTTAATACTTCAGCTTAAGGTAAATGCTTTGTTTCAGGAAGGTACCCGGTTGAGGGATATGCCTGCCGAATGGTTTACAGGAGAAAATACAGAGTATAGTAATCCGTTGCTAACCGGTGTTAAGGGATTTTGTATATCCCGGTTTATAGATCAGAAAGAGTTTGCACAGGCTGAAAAACTATCGCAAGAGATACTTGCACACCGGGAAGAGGTTATTCCTATCTTCGTATTGGAAGCCGAGTGTGAACTACTTTTCCTGGAATTGATTGGGCAATGTCGTTCAGAAGTAATAGAGGAATTATACAGTACTTCCTTGCAACAATATATCAGCCGGTTCGGAGAAACGTCAACCGGCAAACAAAGATTACAATGTGCACTCGCACTCTTTTGGGAGAAGGACCGGAAAGCAGCGGAGGAAATATACAAGAAGGTATGCCGAAGACGGAATCATTATCTCATGAAAGCAGAAACAGAAATGGATATTGAACTGATGAAATGGATGCTTCAACGATGAAATATATATTCCTGGTATTCTGTCTGTTATCCACAGCATGTCATACCGGAAGAAAACCGACAGGAGAAAATACAACAGTAATTTCTCCTGCAGAGCCTGTTGATACAGTAAAGGTCCAATCGCCTGTTATAGAGAAGAGCCGTACAGCACTCTATCTTGACTCGCTCGGACTTATAAATATCCAAAGCGCGGACAGCAGTATTGCTGTAAAGTTACTGTATGCAACCCCGGAAAACTTCACAGGAGAATTACTCTACGAAGATTTAAAGGAAGCCTATCTGCATCCGGATGCTTTAAAATCACTGCTTCGCGCCCAACAGTTATTAAAAGAGAAACACCCCGGATACAGCCTGATTGTTTACGATGCTGCCCGCCCTATGTCCGTACAAAAAAAAATGTGGAATGTAGTGAAAGGTACTTCAAAAAGTATCTATGTATCCAATCCTTCCCGCGGCGGGGGACTCCATAATTACGGACTGGCAGTAGACATCAGCATTCTTGATAATAACGGAATTCCTCTTCCTATGGGAACGGAAGTAGACCATTTGGGTGTCGAAGCTCATATCACCCGCGAAACTGAATTAGTAAAAAGCGGAAAAATCAGCGAAGAAGCTGTAAGAAACCGGCAACTACTCCGACTCATTATGAGAGAAGCAGGTTTTCGTGCACTCAACAGTGAGTGGTGGCACTTCAACCTGTGTAGCAGAGAAGTGGCAAAACAAAAATATAAACGAATCGAATAATACAACCTATTATGTTTAAAAGAAAACAAAGCCTGTTGTTGTTATTTCTAACAATGTGGTGTATTGCCTTACCGGCACAAGAAACCACAAAGCAGAGGCACACATTCTCCTTCCATGCCGGATACGGGAATATGCTGAGAGGAACTGCCGGACTAACCAACAGTTCAAAAAGCTACGAGCGTAGCCTTTCGGAAGGGGTTAGCTGGGATGCGCAATATTATTACCGCCCGGCAAATATAGTCGGAGTAGGATTCCTGTATTCAGGATTCTCTTCTCAGGGAAGCCACGAAGAAGGAAGCGATCATCTATACACACACTATTTTGCTCCCCAGGCAGGGATTTATTGCCTTCGGACAAAACGCTTTTTCATTCGTTTGGATGCAGGTATAGGTATATTGTCATATAGGAACTACAGTAAAGTATTTGATAAAAGCAGACGCGTAACTGCAACTTCCTTTGCCACTAATGCAGGGCTCAACGCCACCTTGAAAATAACCCGGCAGTGGAATATAGAAGCCGATATACAATATGTGGCTTCCAGCATTCACACGATATACCCGCGTTATCATAATGAAACGACTACCGTTAAATTCCGCAACGACCCGTTATCGGTAAGCCGGCTTAATCTTTCAGCAGGAGTCTCTTTCAATTTTTAACCTGAAATATATACAATATGATGAAGAAATATATCCTCATTCTTCTTTCCGTTCTTTGCTGTATCGGTTGTGACAGAGAAGATGAAACAGTAGACATTACAGTAATGCCTCCTGCCACTACTATTGGTGCAGAGACATTTGGCTGCCTGATAGACGGCTGGTTATATGTTGGAGGCAGATACCGGGATTACGGTTATTGGTTCGGACCTTCCGTAAATAGCCCGTCAATCAATTTCTTATACAATGAGAAACTGGCGGAAGTAGACGTATCTGTCATGGTAAAGCAAGACAGATACATCCGGTTTACCATAGTATCTCCTCAGGAAGGACAAGAATCGGAGTTTACTAACGCACGCTTTGGAGAAGAGAAATTAAAAGACGGAAAAGTTACCATCACCCGTTTTGATACGGAACGAAATATCATCAGCGGAACATTCAGTGGAGGCCGGATCACTAACGGCCGCTTTGATGTTCATTATAAAGATCAGGAAGAAGATCCCATGTAATTTATGGAACAACTATCACAATCTACTATCGAGTTTATTCGCGCCCATAGTCGGGATGACGTCCGGTTACTGGCATTACAGGCTCCCAGATATCCGGACGTGGATATGCCTGCCGCTATTGTACAAATAGCCGGAAGACAGGCTGCTGCAAATAAAATACCTTCGTGGCAATCTATCGAAGAGCTATGGTATCCCCGTCATCTATCATTGGAACAATGCTCCTCGGAAATAACAGCACAATACAAATCGACGCTGGCAGACGGAGAGACATTAGCCGACCTGACCGGAGGTTTCGGAATAGACTGTGCTTTTATGGCAAGCAGGTTTCGTAAAGTATCCTATGTGGAACGGCAAGAAGAGCTCTGCGAAATCGCAAAGCATAACTTCCCTCTACTCGGGCTGAAACATATTACGGTATATAATGAAGACGGAGTAGTTCATTTACAAAAGATGGAACCGGTAGATTGTATTTTTATTGATCCGGCACGCCGGAATGAACATGGAGGAAAAACAATCGCCATATCAGATTGCGAACCTGATGTAGCAGAGTTGGAAGAGTTATTGTTAAGCAAAGGCAAACAGATAATAATCAAGTTATCGCCCATGCTGGACCTTACCCTTGCACTAAAAAGTATGAAACGTACCAGAGAGGTACATATCATCTCTGTAAACAATGAATGCAAAGAGCTATTGCTGATAATAGGAAACGAACCCTCCCAGTTGATCCCTATCCATTGCATCAACCTCACTTCCAAGGAGAAACAAACTTTCACCTTCACCCGGGAAGAGGAACTTGAAGCCGAATGCCTTTATACCAAAGAACCTGGTAAGTATCTGTATGAGCCTAATGCTTCCATCCTTAAAGCGGGTGCATTTCGCAGTATTGCCTCCCGGTATAAAGTAAAGAAACTGCACCCAAACAGCCATCTCTACACTTCGGATCTGTGGATAGAGAACTTTCCGGGAAGATCTTTCCAGATAACAGGACAATGTTCTTTTAATAAGAAAGAAATAAAAGAAACCATCGGAGAGCTAAAAAAAGCCAATATCACCGTTCGTAATTTCCCGGCTACAGTAGCAGAAATACGGAAACGAACCAAATTATCGGATGGAGGGGAGGTTTATCTTTTTGCAACAACTCTATTCAATGAACAGAAAGTGTTTATAAAATGCAGTAAAGCATAAAATGAATAAGAGATCCGATATAGGACTGACTGATTCCTGATCAACGATGAATTATCGTCAAACAAGATTATATTATTTTACATAGAATGTTTCTCCGAAACTGCATGTCCCACTCGGCTCCGGGGAGGAAGTTCCCCGGCTCCGGGGAAGAGGTCGTTCGGCTCCGGGGAGGAGGGTACTCGGCTCCGGGGAGAAAAAGGGATCAAACAGGCATTGACAATCAATATGTTACGAAAGGGCATTTTATCATTTCGAAATATGCATGAATGACAATATTATCTTACACAGCTTCAACCATTGCCTGATGAAGCCTACATACAGGAAGCTGCCAACTTTCTAAAAGAGAAACGATATGATCTCGGTTTTACCCTTCTTTAGTCTCCTCCGGTTTCAATCCGCTTTTAGGAATAGTCGTCTCATTTCCATCGCGTACTGCCATATAATGCGGAGACATAATCTCAACATCCGCCTCAGCAAATACATCCTGAATACTCTGATACAGATTGGAATAAATCTGTGCTAACTGGTCCGCCTCTGTTATATACGCATTAATCTGATACACCGGATACCAATCCTGCAATTCCGTTTCAAGTACAAACGGTTCGGGATCCGCCGCGACTCCCTGCGTTGCTTGTGCTGCTTTCAGGAGCAACGAATGCACTTTACGCCAGGGTACATCATATCCGATGCTCACTTCTGCATGAATAATCAATCCGTAGGTTCGTGCCGATGCACTATAATTCACTGTATGAGAAGACATGATGAAGGAGTTGGGAATAGTGACCAGCTCATTCTTTGGCGTACGAATACGTGTCACAAGCGGGGTTTTCTCTATGACATTCCCGGTGGTATCATTCAGCTTGATACGATCTCCCAACTTAAACGGACGCATATAGGTAATAACCAGCCCGGCAATAATATTCCCAATCACCGTACTTGACCCCAATGAAACAATCAGTCCGACAAAGACTGAAATTCCCTGAAAGACCCCCGAATCGGAACCCGGCAGATAGGGGTAGATCATCGCAATCATGAAAGCGTATAACAGGAAACGTATAATATGGAAAGTAGGCATCGCCCAATCCGGATAAAAACCATTCAGTTTCAATCTGTCAGACTGTACTTCTGTAGCCAGGTAATGAACCAACCGCACCAAGTATTTCACAGCAAGGCATATTACAAAAATAGTGAACAGGTTCGGAATATAATCTATCACCCCACCAAATATACTTTTCACCGGATTCCAGATATATGAGAATATCTGATAGGCCAGCTTTTCGGTCTGCGGGAAAATGGAAAATAGCAAGGGGACCGTAAGAACTAACTGAAGCAACATGAAGGCATAACGCAATATATTGGCCAGGAATATAAGCAGATTAACCTGTTTCTGAGTATCCAGCAATTCATAATCCTGAATCGAAATAGGCTTTAGCTTTGTGTCCTTCAATCGTTGAATACGTATCTTTAGTTTCTTAAATAACCAGGTAGTAGCCCAAAACAGTAGATACTGCCCGAGCAATACCAACACAAAAAATATAATCCTCTTACCCAACTGCCACAAGCTGTGTTCTTTTTTCATATCCTTCAGCTTGTCTACCACTATGTGTCGTTTATCGGCAGCAAGCTGGTCACGTGTGCGACCTTCCCACAACCCGTCCTGATCAGTAAATGAAGCCAATACTTTATCGCCATACATTAAATCGGTCACAATGTCGCTACTCTCCAAATACAGGGAATCCGGCTTGAGATTGAATCGCTTGCCCAACTCTGTGATAGCAGTGGCATTCATCACCGCCCGTTGTTGGGGGGTATGTCCGCCCCGTTTGGCATATATATAAAAAAGCGTATCCCCTTCCACAACCACGGGAACACCTTGAGTGAACTTACGCAATGAGTCTATACGCAACTTTTGCTGAACCAATTTTACAGAATCAGCAGCATATGCCTGCAATTTCAGTTGTTCCATCTCCATCCGCATATTGGCTTCGTTCAGCCTGGCAGTTTCAAGTTCCCTTTTCATGTCGGCAATGTTCGCCGAATCAGAATCACTCCTTATGACAGAATGAGTTTTCAACGTATCGTCACCAAGAAATTCACGAACTTTCTCGACCAGCTGAGCAGACGCTCCGATAGTAAATACCAAAGAGATGAAAAGACAAAATAAACGATTCTTCCTCATACAAAAAACACTTATTAACCTTGCTATAGACAAATAAACGTGCCAAACATACGGAATGTTTTTGATATTTCAGTGGGAATGAATATATTATTTGCTCAAAAAGATACGTCCGATAATTCTCAACACGGTTCCAGTTTTAATTAATTCCGTTATCTTTGTAGCAAAAATCAGGACCCAAATGGATATATTACTTCTCATCGGAGGACTTCTCCTCATTCTAATAGGCGCTAATGGCCTGACGGACGGAGCCGCATCTGTTGCCAAACGATTTCGTATCCCATCCATTGTCATCGGATTAACAATCGTTGCATTCGGCACTTCAGCCCCGGAACTGACAGTCAGTATATCTTCCGCATTAAAAGGAAGTGCAGATATCGCTATCGGAAATGTAGTGGGAAGCAACATTTTCAATACACTGATGATAGTGGGTTGCACTGCATTGTTTGCTCCTATCGTCATCACTCAGAACACACTAAAGAAAGAGATCCCTCTCTGTATTCTCTCTTCCATCGTATTACTGATATGCGCCAATGATATTCTATTGGACCATGCTGCCCAAAACGTGCTTAGCATCACCGACGGGCTACTGCTTCTGTGTTTCTTCGCTATTTTTTTAGGATATACCTTTGCCATCGCATCCAACGGTAAGAGTGAAGGAGCAGATGAGGAGATACGCCAGTTACCCATATGGCGCTCGGTGCTCTATATCACAGGTGGACTTGCAGGGCTCATTTTCGGTGGACAATGGTTTGTAGAAGGAGCCGGTAATATTGCCCGCAGCTTGGGAGTCAGTGAATCAGTCATCGGACTGACGTTGGTAGCAGGAGGTACTTCGCTACCCGAATTAGCAACTTCGGTGGTTGCCGCATTGAAAAAGAATCCGGAAATAGCTATCGGAAATGCTATCGGCAGCAACCTGTTCAACATTTTCTTTGTACTTGGATGTAGTGCATCCATCACTCCGCTCAGCCTAAGCGGCATTACGAATTTCGATTTGTTGGTATTGGTAGGCTCAGGAGTACTGCTATGGTTATTCGGGCTCTTTTTCGCCAAACGTACTATAACGCGGATAGAAGGAAGCATCCTGATACTTTGCTACATAGCATATACTACAATTCTTATCTATAAGTAATCGTTCTAAATTATATGATATTATTATTGAAACGCAGAAACTCGCAGATTCACGCAAAGAATATCATCGCTCAAGTATAGCGCAGCTATTTAATCTGCGAAAATCTGCGATCATTTGCGTTTCAATAAAACGCTGTCATAGTATGAACTAAATTTGAAATTCCACAGGAGTTTCACAGAGTTTCGTTACCTGGCGAAACGCAGATAATCGCGAATCAGCACAGATGAAAAGACGGACACTCTTTCTCATCTATCTATTTGTCTGCACAAACCTGTATTCATCTGCATTTTAACGATAATCCATCGTCCACCGTACTTCCCTGTACGGAAAACCCTCATATGTGCCTATATGAATACAAATATGGCATAAATGCGTACAGTTGCCTCCATATCGACTTTGTCTCCATTTCTGCTAAAGTTGTTCCCTATACACTATTGTCAAAACTGTGAATATTTACTGAGAAACAACTGCCTATATTTGTGAAGTGATTTTAGAGAACGAATATAGTTTTTTTTTAAAGTAAAAAGAAGGTAGGATTTAGTTCAGGAAAAAAGGAGGGAGCCACAGACTCTCTTCTTTTCTAAAAACCAAATCTCCCTCCAGGTAAATTTCAATAGAATAGCAGACGTATGAAATCATTCTTACCCAAAGCAATCAGTGCACTTTTTCTGGCAATCTCTTTGCTGGCATGCCAAACGTCCATACCCCAGGAAAACAACACTTCCATTGCCCGCTCTGAAATGTTGCTCGACAGTATCTTCAAATACTATCAGGCAGAAGGGAGCAATTTATTTAATGAGAATTATCCTAAAAGTTCCAATGATAAAGTGACTTACCTGGCTTCTACAGATACGGTTACCAAAGACAAAGTAGCCTATTTATGGCCTACCTCCGGGTTGTTTTCAGGAGTAAATGCACTACTCAAAACAACCAGAGACAACAAATATCAGGCACTTCTACAGGAGAAAATCATTCCCGGATTAGAATGTTATTATGACACAACCCGTACTCCTGCCTGTTTTCAATCCTACATCAGTGAGGCCGGGCATTCCGACCGTTTCTATGATGATAATATCTGGTTAGGCATTGACTTCCTCGAAACTTACCGCCTGACAGGAAATAAGAAATACCTGAAACAATCGGAAGAAATATGGAAATTCCTCTTGAGTGGTAATGACGATGTACTAAACGGAGGTATCTATTGGTGTGAGCAAAAAAAGGAATCAAAGAATACCTGTTCCAATGCACCCGCATCCGTACTGGCACTTCAGCTTTTTGAGACCACACGGGACAGTGCCTATTATCAGAAAGGACTGGAGCTATATACCTGGACTAAAGTAAACCTGCAGGATTCGGATTACATTTACTTCGACAACCTCAAAACGGACGGACGCATCGGCACAGAGAAATATGCATATAATACGGGACAAATGCTACAAGCAGCCAGTCTGCTATACAAACTAACCGGCAACCGGCAATTTCTGACAGAAGCACAAAACGTGGCCCGTGCAGGAATAAACTACTTCACAGAACCATTCAAAACACAGGACGGTACAGATATCAGGCTGTTCCGCAACCGGGGAACATGGTTCGTAGCTATCATGATGAGAGGATATATAGAACTCTATCTGCAAGATAACAACCCGGAATATCTGCAAATCTTTGCCGACAATCTGGAACTGGCATGGAAAAGCGCCCGCTATGACAATGGACTCATCAACAGTGACTGGAGCGGAGAAAAGAAAGAAAAGCAACAATGGCTGCTTAATCAGGCGGCAATGGTGGAGATGTACGCAAATCTGGGAAACATGAATCTGAAATAAAACAAATATAGAACATGGAAACACGTAAGAAATTCTTCAAGGCAGGGATGTTCACACTGATAGTTGCCTGTCTGCCTTCACTGCTGATGGCACAAAAAGAGTTTAGGAAATGGCCCAAGGGTTGTTCGCCCCAAGAAGTAGGTGAGTTAGTGAGCCAGCGGTTTGTAGCCGTCCCACATCCCAACTTCAACGGTAACCCGGCACCTCCTAATGAAATCACCTATCCGGAAACATGTGCATGGTTTGGTGCCCTACGTTATACGCATATCACCAAAAACAAGAAACTCCTCCGCCAACTGGAAGAACGTTTCCTGCCGATCTTTGGTCCGGAACGCAGACTACAACCCCTACCGGATCATGTAGATCATACCGTATTTGGTACTATCCCGCTCCAGCTATATGCACAAACCGGTAAGGAGATTTACTATCACATGGGAATGTGGTATGCAGACGAACAATGGAAAATGCCGCGTAACACCAAACACCGTGAAGCGTACCAGGCTTTGCTGGATCAGGGGTTGTCCTGGCAAACCCGCTACTGGATTGACGATATGTTTATGATTTCGGCCATTCAGTCGCAAGCTTATTTCGTTACCAAAGACCGTAAATACATAGACCGTGCTGCTGCCGAAATGGTTAAGTACCTCGACAAGATACAACGTCCGAATGGTTTATTCTACCACGCTGAAGATGTCCCCTTCTTCTGGGGACGTGGCAATGGCTGGATGGCTGCCGGAATGACAGAACTTCTGGGCATGCTTCCGGAAGACAATCCGAACCGGGAAAGGATACTGGAATCCTACCGGATGATGATGAACAGCCTGCGCGATTATCAGAAGGAGGATGGCTTATGGGGGCAATTGGTAGACGACAAAACTACCTGGACGGAAACCTCCGGTTCGGCCATGTTCGTATATGCCATGGTAAAAGGCGTAAAGAAGGGCTGGCTGGACGAAGCAACCTATGCCCCACTGGTACGCAAAGCATGGATTGCTCTGATTGGGCACATTGATGAAAACGGAGACATCGACGGCGTATGCGAAGGTACTAACAAAACCAACGACCGCGAGTTCTACCTGAACCGGAAAACCCTACCGGGCAATATGCACGGACAAGCACCTGTACTGTGGTGCGTAAATGCCTTTCTTGAAAAATAAAACAAAAACTCAATAACCATGAAAGTATACAAACTTTTTGCACTGCTGCTAACCTTCGCCACTGCGTGGGGTAGCCACCTCTCTGCCAAGGTGATAGACATAAAATCGCCCAATGGAGAACTGAACCTTTCTGTCGATGTAAAAGACAAAATCTACTATTCCGTATCTTACGGGAGTGATCTTTTATTGAAAGACTGCTACCTCAACCTCCAACTGGAGAATGAAACACTCGGCAATAATCCCAAGCTCCGCAGTACCAAAAGAGGAGTCATTGACGAGAGTATAAAACGCGAAATTCCACTCAAGAATGCTGTTGTAAAGAACCACTGCAACACACTACGAATGAACTTTGCAGGCAATTACGCTGTAGAGTTCCGTGTATTCGATAATGGAGTAGCTTACCGTTTCATCACCGATAAGAAAGGTGAAAACATTGTCATGGGAGAAGATTTCGTACTAAACTTTCCGGCTAACTATAAGGCCCATTTGTCACAACCCAACGGTTTCAAAACTTCCTACGAATATCCTTATACGCACGTAAATACAGAAGAGTACAAAGCTACCGACCGTATGAGCTACCTGCCGATATTACTGGAAACGAACAAACCTTACAAGATTCTGATTTCTGAAGCTGACTTGCACGACTATCCTTGTATGTTTCTGAAGAGCACCGGACAGAATGGAATGCAATCTCTTTTCCCAAAAGTACCATTGGAATTCGGAGAAGATGGTGACCGCAGTCTCAAGATTCTGAAAGAAGCGGATTATATAGCCAAAACAGCCGGTAAACGCAGTTTCCCCTGGAGATTCATGGTGATTACCAAAGAAGACAAACAACTGTTGGAGAACGAAATGGTTTACAACTTGTCTACTCCTTGTGTACTCGAAGATTACAGCTGGATCAAGCCCGGACAGGTAAGTTGGGAATGGTGGCACGATGCCCGCCTGTATGGAGTAGATTTCCGTTCGGGGTATAACATGGATTCTTACAAATATTACATTGACTTCGCCTCTAAATTCGGTATACCTTATATCATTATGGATGAAGGATGGGCCAAAAGTACCCGCGATCCGTATACTCCCAACCCAACCATCAACTTAGCCGAACTCATTCAATACGGCAAAGAACGCAATGTGAAAATCGTGCTCTGGCTGACATGGCTGACTGTAGAGAACAACTTCGACCTCTTCAAGACATTTGCCGACTGGGGAGTAGCCGGAGTAAAGATTGACTTCATGGACCGTAGTGACCAGTGGATGGTAAATTACTACGAACGCGTAGCCAAAGAAGCAGCCAAGCATAAATTATTCGTTGACTTTCACGGCTCGTTCAAACCTGCCGGACTGGAACGTAAATATCCGAATGTACTTTCATACGAAGGGGTATTGGGCATGGAACAAGGAGGTAACTGCCGCCCGGCCAACAGTATCTATCTGCCATTCATGCGCAATGCGGTAGGACCGATGGACTTTACGCCCGGTTCAATGCTTTCTGCTCAACCGGAAGACAATCGTTCAACACGTGCCAACGCCATGGGCTCGGGTACACGTGCCTACCAGATGGCATTGTTCGTAGTCTTCGAAAGCGGTTTGCAGATGTTGGCAGACAATCCGGTTTACTACTACCGTGAACGTCCGTGTACAGAGTTCATATCCAGCGTTCCCGTCACCTGGGACGAAACAAAAGTACTTTATGCTAAAGTAGGTGAAGCCGTAGTAGTAGCCAGACGAAAAGGTGACAAATGGTTCATTGGTGGTATTACCAACAACGAAGGACGTACAATCAATCTTGACCTGAGTTTCCTGCCTGCCGGTCAATCATTCACCCTCACCTCGTTTGAAGATGGTATCAATGCCGACCGCCAGGCCATGGACTATAAGCAAAGGGAGAGTAAAGTAAACAATGCGACACAGCTTACCATCAAAATGGTACGTAACGGCGGATGGGCCGGTGTAATCAAATAACATCCCGGAATATGAAACTAAAACTCATCTATATAGCCGCCCTGATTCTCTGTATGCCAATGTTGCATGCAGAGAATGGCTACGACCTGTGGCTCCGTTATCAGAAAGTAGACAACAGCCAGCTATTGAACAGTTATTCAAAAACACTGGCCAAACTGAACTTCCCTGCAAACTCCGCCACGCTGACAGAAGCTAAAAATGAATTGAAACAAGGGCTGAATGGTCTGCTGGACACTAATTTGCCGGAAACAGCCGGTATCTCCAAAGGTACGCTGCTGGTAGGTACTCCGGCTTCCTCAAAAGTACTATCCGGCATCCATGCGATAACCAACGAAGTATCCGTCCTGGGCGATGAAGGATTCCTCATCAAAACAATGAAAGTAAACGGAACTCCCTGTACCGTTATCGCAGCCCGGAAGGATATGGGCGTAATGTATGGCGTTTTCCATTTCCTCCGGCTTTTACAGACCCAATCGGATATCAAAGAGTTAAACATCACACAGGTGCCCAAACTACAAAGGCGCATGCTGAACCACTGGGACAACCTGAATGGAACTATCGAACGCGGTTATGCAGGCTACACACTTTGGGACTGGCAGCGCTTGCCGGGATACATTGATCCGCGTTATCGCGATTATGCCCGTGCCAACGCTTCTATCGGTATCAATGGCACCGTTCTGAACAATGTAAATGCCAACGCACGCAGCCTGACCACCGAATATCTGATAAAGGCAGCCGCCCTTGCAGATGTTTTCCGTCCTTACGGCATCCGGGTATATCTGACAGCCCGTTTCAGTGCCCCAAAGGAACTGCGAGCTTTGAATACAGCCGATCCGCTGGACCCGGAAGTACGCCAGTGGTGGAAAGATAAAGTGAAAGAGATCTATAAGTATATCCCTGATTTCGGAGGATTCCTCGTAAAAGCCAATTCCGAAGGACAACCGGGTCCTCAGGACTATAAGCGCACGCATGCCGACGGAGCAAACATGATGGCGGAAGCACTGGAACCCTATGGTGGTATCGTGATGTGGCGTGCCTTTGTATACGAAAACTCCCGGAATGTAGACCGTGCGGGCAATGGCTATGAAGAGTTCAAGCCATTGGACGGAAAATTCAATAAGAACGTATTTGTACAGCCCAAAAACGGTCCGATTGACTTCCAGCCACGCGAACCTTTCCATCCGCTCTTCGGAGCAATGCCTCAGACACCACTGATGCTCGAATTCCAGATAACGCAAGAGTACCTCGGATATGCTACCAACCTCGCCTATCTGGGTCCATTATTCGAAGAGTGTCTGGATGCCGATACATACACCAAAGGAAAAGGAACAACCGTTGCCAATGTATTGGAAGATTACAACCGTTCACACGGCATCTCCGGCATTGCGGGAGTTGCCAATATCGGTACGGATATCAACTGGTGCGGACATCTGTTCGGACAGTCCAACTGGTATGCTTTCGGACGCATGGCGTGGAATCCGGAACTTTCGTCAGAAGAGGTGGCAGATGAATGGCTGCGTATGACGTTCAATAACAATACAAGTTTCGTGAATCCGATCAAAGAAATGATGCAGCAATCACGCGAAACGGTAGTTAACTATCGCAATCCGCTGGGATTGAATCATATCATGAATTTTGCGACTCACTATGGTCCAGGCCCCTGGTACAAAGACCCTCACTGGGATGCTAAAGATTATCATAAAGCGGACGAAACCGGTATTGGCGTAGATCGTACTTCCAAAGGGAGCAATGTTGTCAATCAATATGCCAAACCTTTGGCAGAGATACTTGAAAATCTGAATACCTGCCCACAAAAAGATCTGTTATGGTTCCATCACCTGCCCTGGGATTACAAGATGCCGTCCGGAAAAATCTTATGGGACGAACTGGTAGCATACTATTATAAAGGAGTAGAAGAGGTACGCGGGATGCGTAAACTCTGGGACTCTATGGAAGGCAAAATCGATGCCGAACGATTCAATCACGTCAAACAACTACTAAAAGTACAGGAGGACGAAGCTATCTGGTGGAGAGACGGCTGCGTTCTTTATTTCCAAACATTTTCTAAAAGACCGATACCGTCACAACACGAACACCCGAAACACACACTTGAATATTACAAAAGAATCCCTTTCCCCTACAACTGGGAAGGAAAATATGAATAAGTAATCAGACAGAATCATGAAACACATAATCACAGTAAGTATTCTCTTTATGCTCTCCCTTTTACAAACCATACAAGCCAGGGGGAAAGATGAATACTGGTATACACCTAAAGCAAGTCCGGAAGAACGGAAAGAAATCTTCCTGCAATATTATGCCGAACACGGGCGAAAAGATTTCCTTACGGGCATCTTCAACCAGATAGCCCGTGTTGCCATTGGCCAGCCGATGGAAGATGAACCAACCTACAAAGCTATTGCTGTGGTACGTTCTAACCGCGACTGCAATGACTTCTCAATCAACGGCATGCTACGGCTTCTCTATATGGACCGGGAGAAAACAGTGATTCCTGCCCATCTTAGAAAAGAGATAGAGGCTTGTGTACTCGATTTTAAATACTGGTGGGACGACGGACGACGTGACACGACCTACCGGTGTTATCATACGGAAAACCATCAGGCACTCTACCACACAGCCGAACTACTTGCCGGACAGCTCTACAAAGACAGGATATTCACCAATGGCATGAATGGTGTACAGCACATGCAACATGCCAAAGAACGCCTGGAACGCTGGCTGGATTTCCGGTTCCGATTCGGATTCAGCGAATGGCTGTCTACCTATTACGAGGTAGAAGCAATGCTACTCGCCAATCTGTATGATTATGCCGAAGACGAAGCTATACGCAAAAAAGCAGGTATGGTGCTGGACCTGTTGATGTTCGACATGGCTCTGAATAATTTCGAAGGCATGATGGGTTCTACCAGCGGACGTATGTATGCTCATTCTCTTATCAATGGTTCGCACAACACCTCTCCGCTGACAAAACTGATGTTCGGAGTCGGTACTTTCGACCGTGATGAAGTAATGGCTCCCATTGCCCTGTCCACCAGTAAATATCAATGTCCCAAAGTCATACAGGAGATCGCTATCGATTATCAGCGCCCCATGCTCAACCGTCAGCGTATAAGTATCAATGTGGAAGATGCACCCTCTTACGGACTCTCTTATGACAATGAACTGGACTGTCACCTCTTTTGGGGTATGCAGGAATTTATTCACCCATTGGCAATCAAAATGTCCAAACAGATCTCAGAAAAGTACGACACCTGGCCCTATCGTAACTACGACCAATACATCCGTAAGTACGAAGAACAGATTAAAACCTACGGTAAACTGGTAAATTCACACCTCGACCGCTTTGCTTTATCCGAAGCCAACGTAGAAACTTATCGTACCCCGGAATATATGCTCAGTAGTGTACAGGATTACCGTCCGGGAGCTCCGGGTTATCAACAACACATCTGGCAGGCCACTCTGGGCAACCGTGCTATCGTTTACACCAATCATCCCGGAGGCAAAAACCTGAAATATTCGCCAAACTACTGGGCAGGTAATGAAATCCTACCACGGGCAGCACAACACAAAAATGTAGTAGTATGTATCTACAACATCCCCGAAAACCAGAAAAATGATTATACACATGCCTACTTCCCCAAAAATGATTTTGATGAAGTGCTGACAAAAGGTAACTGGACTTTCGGACGCAAAAAAGACGGCTACGTAGCGCTCTATTCACAAAATGCCACTACATATCAGGCGGGTGAAAGAGGAGATATATGTGATTTACTTGCATCGGGCCGACAAAACATCTGGATCTGCGAGACCGGAACAAAAACAGAATGGGGCGACTTTACTAAATTTGTAAATGCGATCTCATCGGCCAAGGTGTCTTGCCAGAAACTAAATGTTAATTATACTTCTCCGTCTATCGGAAAAGTAACATTTGGCTGGCAATCTCCGTTTACTATAAAAGGGAAAAAACAGGAACTCAGATGGAAATACCGTTACGACAATCCTTACTGCAAAGCCTTGTTCAATTCACGTAAAATTGAAATCAAAAAAGGATCGGAGAAACTGATTCTCGATTCAACCAAACTCTAATTCTGACACAATATGAAGCACCTTATTATTTACATTTTATCTTCCTTCCTATTATTGACCGGTTGGACTGCCAATGCACAAAATAATTCGATACCACGTCCGGAATATCCACGTCCACAGTTTGAACGTGCAGAATGGAGAAACCTGAACGGTCAATGGAGTTATACATTCGACTTTGGCAAATCGGGCAGAGACCGTAAGTTATACAACAGTACAGGATTTAACGAGTTTATCACCGTCCCATTCTGCCCGGAAAGTAAATTATCGGGAGTAGAATACAAAGATTTCATCCCAGCCATGTGGTATCACCGCAAGTTACAAGTTCCGGCAGACTGGCAAGATAAAAAGGTTATCCTTCACTTTGGCGGAGTAGATTATTACTCAGTAATCTATATCAACGGGCAAGTAGCAGGCAGACATTGGGGAGGTAGTTCCTCATTCGGAATAGACATTACACGGTTTGTTAAATACGGAGAAGAACAGCAACTTGTGGTATACGTAGAAGACGACCAGCGCAGTGGAACCCAGGGAAGAGGAAAACAATCGGGTAACTTCTATTCACAAGGATGCGATTATACCCGTACTACCGGCATCTGGCAGACCGTATGGATGGAAGCAGTAGATGCCTGTGGATTAAAGTCTGTTCGTATCACACCGGAACTGGATCAGAAATGTTTCACCGTTCAACCGGAATTCTACGGATTACAAGCCGGACAAAAGCTGCGTGTCAGTGTAAAGGATGGTGATCGCGTAGTCAGCAAACAGACACAAACTGCTGCCACTCCTCTGACACTGATGTTACCATTGAAAACTGTAAAAACCTGGTCACCCGGTTCGCCCTTCTTATACGACATCGAACTGGAAGTATTGGATGCCAAAGGAAAAGTGATTGATCACGTCAATTCTTATGCAGGTATGCGCAAGGTACATATCGAAGGAAATAAATTCTTTCTCAATAATGAGCCCTGTTATCTGCGCTTTGTACTCGATCAGGGATTCTATCCCACAGGTGTATGGACTGCTCCCACAGATGCAGATCTGAAACGTGATATCGAACTTAGTCTGGCCGCAGGTTTTAACGGAGCACGCCTCCACCAGAAAGTATTTGAAGAGCGTTTTCATTACTGGGCCGATAAGTTGGGATACCTTACCTGGGGAGAGTCGGCAAGCTGGGGTGCCAATACCAGTAGCCCGGAAGCCGCCCGGAACTTCCTCACCGAATGGGAGGAAGTAGTAGTTCGCGACCGCAATCACCCTTCAATCATTGTATGGACCCCATTCAATGAAACCTGGGACCGCCCGAATGACAACGAACAGGCACGCCAACACGACCGTTTCATTTCAGATGTTTATAAACTCTCACACAATCTGGATTATCGTCCGGTAAACGATGCCAGTGGAAATTACCACGTGATGACAGACATCTGGAGTGTACATCATTATGCACAGAGCGGTGAAGAGATGAAAAAACGGTTGGAAATAAAGGACGGTAAGCTCCCCCAGAAAGACGTGAAGAAAGAAGTTCCCTATGAAGGACAGCCTTACTTCGTTGACGAATATGGTGGTATCAAATGGGTGCACGGAAAGCAGTTTGCCGAAAATACCTGGGGCTACGGACAAGGCCCCAAAACACTTGACGAGTTTTATGCCCGACTGAAGGGCATTACATTCACTGTTCTCGAATTTGATTTTGTGGCCGGATATTGCTATACCCAGCTAACGGATGTAGAACAGGAACAGAACGGTATTTATAATTACGACCGTACCCCGAAGTTTGATATGGAGATTATCAAATCCATATTCAACAGATTACCGGAGAAGAAATAAGAACAAAAACATATATCATGAAACGAAACGGCCTACTCATTCTATTGTTGTTTCTAAGCAGTAGCCTAACCGCACAGAATTCCTTCGACCTCGTCATTGTCGGAGGAAATCCGGGAGGTATCATGGCAGCCATCGCTGCAGCACGGCAAGGCAAAACTTCCGTCATACTGGAACGAACCAACCACATTGGCGGACTTCCGGCCAACGGACTTGGAGCTACCGACATTGCAACCCGCGAAGCTACTACGGGACTATTCTCTGAATTCACCTCTCGTATCAGACAGTATTACATCAGTCATTACAGAGCCGATTCACCCCAAGTGAAAACTTGCAGTAACGGTTTTCACTTCGAACCATCCGTAGCCGCCCGTATTTTTGAAGAGATGCTAAATGAGCAGAAAGAGAAGATCACCGTGCGCCTGATGCGTCAGTTTGATGCAGAGAACAAAAACATCTGCATCAGAAACGACCGTATCGAAAGTATCTGTATCCTGAACAGGGAAAACGGACAAAAAGAAACCTATCAGGGGAAAATCTTTATAGATGCCACTTATGAGGGCGATTTAGGAGCCGCAGCAGGTGTGCCGTTCCGTGTCGGTCGTGAAAGCCGGGAAGAATTTAATGAACCGGGAGCCGGAAGGACCTATGAATACTGGAAAAGCCTCCCTGCCGATGGAAGTACCGGGCAGGCAGATAACGCTGTGCAAGCTTATAACTATCGTTTGTGTCTCACAAACGATCCAAAGAACATGGTTCCTTTCACCCGGCCGGACAACTACAACCGGGACGAATACGTCTCTCTCATAGAGGATGTATGGACCGGACGTAACACACAACGGGCCATGCTGAAAGTGACAAATGAGATGTTGGAAGAAAATCGCCGGCATATCGCAAAAGGTAACAGAACCAAACTTCCCGGAGACAACTGGGGGATCTGGAAACTAAGCAGCCTCGTCAACCTGCCGAACCAAAAGACTGACGCTAACAATCAGCATGCTGCTTTCCTTTCTACCGATTTGCCCGAAGAAAACTGGCCATGGCCTACCTCCTCGTGGGAATGGCGGGATAAATTTGCCAAACGCTTAAAAGACTATACTTTAGGGCTTTTCTGGTTTGCCCAGCATGATAAAGAACTCCCGTCCCACTTCCGCAAGGAAATGCTGAAATGGGGACTGGCAAAAGACGAATATCCCGACAATGAATCCTTTCCCCGGCAAGTATACGTACGCGAAGGCCGTCGTTTTGAAGGAGTTTACTTCTTCACAGCAGCCGATGCACTTCCGGTCAGTCCGGGTAAACGCCCTCCTTTACATTCAAGCAGTGTGACCGCCAGTCATTATGCCCTCGACTCTCATGCTGCCCGTAAAAGAGAAACAGGAAGAGTACATCTGGATGGATTCATCAGTTATCCCACAGCCGTTTACACCGTACCTTTAGGAGTAATTCTACCTAAAAACGTAGACAACCTGTTACTGCCGGTACCTGTATCCGGTTCTCACATCGGTTTCTCCACCTTACGCATGGAACCTTGTTGGATGGCTCTGGGACAAGCTGCCGGTATCACAGCAGCACTTGCCATAGACAAAGGAGTGAAAGTACGAAATGTGGATATACCTTCACTACAGGATATTCTGATAAAACAAAAAGCCACTCTCATCTATTTTCGAGATGTAAAACCAACGGATGATGCTTTCCCACTGGTACAATATCTGGGCCTGCGCGGATATCTTCCGGACTGGAATGCTTCATTACAACAGCCGATAGATGAAAGTACCTTACGCAACTGGAGTAACTTGTGCGGTACACAGCTAAAAGCTACTCCCGGGCAAACAACCCGACTGAAAGTACTGACAGACATATACAAGTTACAATCGGGAAGAGCCGGATTATTCTGACTCCTCCGGAAATAAATAAAATACGCAAAATAAGATATGCCTCCAGTAATCAGTTCTGGAGGCAAAATCATATCACAAATATAATTCAATATATCGATAAACAAATGCATAAGTAACTGTTCAAAATTATAGGATACTATTATTAAAACGCAGAAACTCGCAGATTCACGCAAAGCATATCATCACTCAAGTATAGCGCAGCTATTTAATCTACAATCATTTGCGTTTCAATAATAATATCATATAATTTAGAACAATTACTTACTAAATAATATCGCTAACAAACCATTGTATGCTATTTACAGTTCGGTAGCTCAGCAATAACGATATGATAGGGATTACATTTAGCAGAATCCTGAAATTGTAGTTATTTCAGAAATACAAATAGGGTGAAAGGAGAGGTAAAGGAGAGTCTTATAGATTGAAAATATGCTACATACGCGCCCTTAACCAGCACGCTAATAATCAATGTATTACAAAATCTATTTTTTCTCTACGAAGATCGAGTCGTTTCTCTACGGAGATCGGGGCGTTTCTCGTAAAGCATCGAGGCGATCTTCGTAGAGAAACGAAATGAAAGTTTGCATATTTAACAACAGGCATAAAGGGTGAAGAAAACAGCCTCGCCTTTTTGTAACGAAAAAGGAAACCGGATAGAGATATAAACACCCTTAAAATAATCTTTCAATAAATATAGTTTAGATCATCAGTAATGGATAATTGAATAAAGCCTAAAGCAGGCTCTACTTTTTGAATGTATATCGAATGATAATCGGATTACTATCCTGATTTACAGAATCATATCTTTTCTTGTTGTCTTCATCTAATAAATCCGGATTTATAAATCGATCTAAAGCCTCCGAAGAAACAATAGAATATGCAAACGACTCATCTAATATTTTGAGAGCTGCAATATCAACTTCTTTAAATCGGTTACAAACGACAGGATATTGATAAAAAAGTTTATATATCTTATTTTTTAAGCAAAACTGGGTAACATAATATCGCGAATTTTCACAATAAGTGATAAAAATAGAATAGAATTACTTAAACACCCATTTGTTGACAATCATAACCCGCTCATTAAATTCCAGATTCTTGTATTGCTTCGGACAATCATCAAATTGATATTCATCTGTTAATATGGTTACTAATGTATTAGGTAGATTAGAAGACTTCATCGTTCCTAAAGAAAAATAACCGGGAAAATCCACTAAAGGTTTCTCAAAGATTGTCATCTTTTTTGCCTCTTTAGAATATAGAGAAAATACTCCGGAAGTGTAACCGGGCAAAACCCACAACGAGAAAATATAATTGTCAGTATTAAGTATTATAGAACAGTTTGAATACTCTTCTTTGAGACCAATCGTACTATCAATACCTTTAAAATCACCCAGCATTTTCGCATTTGCTCTCAACTGTATCACTTTTTTTAATGAATGATCTTTCGTATTAAAAGAGTAATAGTTTCCGGTAGGAGGTTCGTAGATACCAATTAGTCCGCCTCCAAGCATAGATAAGGTGTTCCAACTACTATGAATATAAGGATAAACATCTTCATTTGCATACACTACCTCTGACTTTTCACCTTTTTTATTCATGATCCAAATTCCACGGTTATTTTTTGCAGGCGCTAACCGATGACATAAAAACTCCCCATTCGGCAAATATACAATATCCTCATATACAAAGCTAAACGGAAATGAAATCACATTTATAAAATTTCCCTCCTGAGTATAACTAAATATCCTCCGAGTATCAAGATCACTTACAAACACAGTATCTCCATTCAAGAAACAAGAACTACACGAAGAAAATTCTCCCGGCCCATTTCCAAGTTTTCCTATCATATTTAGAAAATTTCCTTGACTATTAAAACGGAATATTATTTCTTGTTTACTATCATGAACATAGATATTTGTATCGGCAAACAAGACATCTGCAGTAACACCAAAAAACAAAGGTTTTGGCAACTCTAATCTAACCGAAATTAAAGTGTCAATAAATGACGATACCGGCACTTCTTCAACTGGATTAAATAAATCCACCTCAACAACAGGAAAAATATCTTTCTCATTATTTCTATCCTTACAGGATACAGATACCAGCACACCCAGTATTACTATAACAACCTTGATCAAAATTCTCATATTATATTTATTTTTTAATGATTAAGAGAATACACCCTCTTAATCACAATATAGAGCAAAATAATTCGCACAACCAATATTTAATAAGTCTACTCTCTCCCAAAAGAGTTGATGCTACAAAGAAACATAAAGTATATTCAAAAGATGTATACAACAGTGCCAAAACTGTCTGATTCTGTAAGAAAGCATAAACTACAACAGTTTTATCCGAATTAATTCAAACAATTAACACCTTCTATTAAATTATCCAATATTTTTCTCACAATAAAATGATAATTCCAACCTCTTAATCTGATTTTATAGTTGTCTAATTGAGAAAAACACTGTTGAAATGTATATATTAGCAACAACAAAGCATATTAGAATTAAACAATTGAAACATACTATATTGCATGATTATTATTTGATTTCTGATTATAAAACACCCGGATGTTTTTAGTGATAACATCCGGATGTTCAGCAAAAGAACATCCCCATGTTGTGCTCCGAAACATGGGGATGTTTTTAATTCTCATCTTTGTAGATAATAGATGAAGAAAGCAAACGATCTATAGAGATAAAGTACGTTATGATTAAGTATAAGAAAGTATATGTTTAGAAGAAAACAATCAATGCCTCCATATCAATCATCCTCTACGTAAATAAAACAACATAGGTTATCATTTATATAAATAATCATTCTCAACATCAACGAACAATAATCTTCGTAGACTGTATCTTTACTCCATCCTGATTTATATTCAGAAGATATACTCCCGAAGTGGAAGGTGCCGACAACAGCAACGGGCTATTCGAATAAAAGTCTGAACGAGATATACTTAAACCATCAATAGAGAGTATCTCAATCTGATATAAACCTGTTTCAGCCGTATGAAAATGAATTTCCATCGCCTCTCCTTTCACCGGAGATGACGGATGAACCACAAACTGATTTCCATTTACAGACGGATTAACAACTCCGGTTGTTGTAGCGACTGCATACGCTCCGACAGGAATATCTATCATATCTCTATAATTATTACCATCCATATCTCTAAAGACATATCGTCCGGGAATATTTGATTTTGTCCCCGCTTTAGCACACGGTGAACTGGCAAGCAGATGAAAATCACCATTCAGAGGATTTACAAAATTAGGACCGGATATATTCTCATTCTTTTCGTGCAATACAATGACTGGCTGATCTACTGTGGTAGTCGCTTGTCGGACAGCACAATTATAGGCGGGTATATCCACAAAATCCAAAGGGGAATTATCTACGTCATAGTTATTCCAAAACAAAGAATTTTTGATAGCTGACAAAGCAGCACCTAAAGCCATTTCTACTGCATACTCTCCTTTTTTCATCGCAACATTATTCACAATTGTAGAATTATAAATGTAAGCTCTTTCGCTCATATATATAGCCGATGCTTCGGGAGCTTGATTATCATATACAAGGCAAGAGATAACATATGACCCCTCGTTCAGATACAAACCTCCTCCCATTCCTTTGATAGTATTCGCATCCACTCTCCTTACTCCACGCAGCTTATTGTACTGCAAAGAGTGTATCTTATTAATAGAGTTACTTGCAAAATTCACATACCACAACTCTCCCAGCCCAGTAGTCGACGCTGCTGTTGACGACCAGTACCGATTGCCTTCAATGGGAGTTTTATTATTTTTTTTCAGAGTTTCATTAACCAGGACTCCGGTTTCAGACAGAGTTCCGGATAAAGTGTCCGGTGACAGGAGAGTGCTCCATTCGCCGATAGAAGGTATGTACCAATCAGAGATTGTTCCGGCTGAAGTAACCGGTTTATACTCCGAAAGAGCTTTTGCAGCCCGGGATTGCACCAGTGCCTCCGTATTCTTTTTACCGTCCCAATCTTGCAAAGCATTCTCCAGTTTATAGTAGCTTTTCAACCCAACAACAGAAGACTGGAAATTTTTCCCGTATTCTTCAACTGCCAAAATATGAGCTTTACCTTCACTTGCATAAAAAACAACTCCACCCAATGATTCTATATAATCACCTATATTAGCATTACCACCTATATTATGGCGTATAATACAAGCCTCCAACACAGTATTGTTGAAAAGACAAGCCCCTGCTCCGAACAGGGCATATCCATTCTGAATAACAAATCCCGATATAACAGTACGGGATGAGAAGTCTTTCTCCTGAGTAAGTACTCTCTGCTTATTCCCTCCATCCAAAATAGTCAGATTCTGTCCGCTTCCGGGGAACTGACGATCTATAAAGGATCTTTCCGTTCCATCAAAACCTCCCCCCATACAAACGCCGTCTTTCAGAGTAAATCCGCCATAATAAGTACCTGCGGCAACACAAATTGTATCACCGGCAGATGCATTATTTATCATATCCTGCAAATTGTTTGAAGCATGAGCCCAAGAGATACCAGACCCCTGACCGGAACTTACCGGCTTCACATAATAATTCTTTGCCGACAAAAAAGATACAGCAATAAGAGAGAATAAAATTACTAACAGGTTTCGTTTCTTTATCATGATCATTGAAGAGTTAGTTTTAGATAGTTAGTAGACAAATTTTTCCCTCCATTCGAGGAAACAGCCGTTAAAGACATCTTAAAATATTTGGTGCCGGAGGTATGAAATGTATAATCTCCCATATTCAGTGTTTCCATTTTCTCAGCACCCGTTGTTGCCTGAGAGAATGGTTTTCCGATATCCGTATAATTTATATTATCCTCGGATACTGCCCATCCACACTCCCCACGGCTACTTTTAGACAATTTATAATTTAATGATATGTTATAAGTCCCCGCTGAAGGAATCTCTAATTTATAGACAACATAGTCTCCTACCGCATTCATACCGGCAAATGAACTGTACCCCCCTTCCGAATCGGGATTACCATTAAAAACAGAAGACATTTTTATCTTATCATCAGAAAGAATAAGATTGTCGTGCAGGTTTTCCAGATCATAGCGCAAACCACCACTAAAGCCAGGATAGCCATCCTCCTCTTCTTCACCCTCGGGAACAGAAGTGCAACGTAATTCTCCCTGTCCATTTTCGTCTAACAGGATCCGATAGTGATTTACTTTATTTTCTGCCTGATAATATAAAATAACCAAAGCCTCTTCGTTCGCCTTTCCTTTAAGAGTAACAGTCAGTACATCATCCATATAGTTTTCCTGGTAGTCATCTACATTCTCGTCCATATAAAGCACCTGCACCGGCTGACCGGCTTTCATTTCCTGTATCCAGAATGCTTTTCCACGAGAACTGTTCTGGTACATATTGATAGCAAATGCCCCTTTCTTTAAATCAGCTCCCGTAAAAACGCCCTCAAAATGATAGGTAAACTGCCGGGTATCATCAAGTGTTATATCTTCAATCAGATAGTACTTCCGATCATCCAACCAACGAATCGGAAGAGGCATCTTACCAATATGTCCTACTTCGCCACAATTACTACTGATTAGTAAAGCCTTATCTTTCTGTTCAGTAGTATACATCCAGGATAGGGGCCCCGAACCAAAATCCCAGTTTGCCACTTCATTGCTATCCCAACCCTTCCCCAGATAAACCGGGCGAATAATTTGTGTAGACATATCAGCAATACGTTTACTTCTACGCCATTTATTGAACTTAGCCATCAGCTCTATCCCTTTCTGACTCCACTGATCGGGACAAACACCGAATTTGATATCACGGGCTACCATAAATTTATAATAATCCTCCATCAGGGCACTATGTGTACCTCCAAAGTAAACAGAATTGAGAGGGTAATGCCCAAAACAATAACTTACCATCCCAATAACACCTCCTCCGGCATCTCCTACAGAAGTCATAAATCCGTTATAGGGAATATGAAGCAGTTCCACCGCCCTGTCTCCCTGAGTAGGATGGATGTCCAGTTCACTGGTTACTTTTACGATGTATTGCGGATACTTATCAGCCAGCTCATTCATCAGGTTCTTTGTTCTGACTACCTTCCTGTAGACATTGTCACTGGGATAACTATGCGAAGTTTCATCAAGCACTTGCCACATCTCTGTAAGATCAACCATCTGATGAGACATATGATGATCCTCCAACAATGTTCTTACTTTCTCTCTTTTTGCTGAAATAAAAGCCGGATCAGACAAGTCAAACCCCATGTTATGATTGCCTCCACTCATACTGTACCACAGACCAAACATAAGCCCGTTGTCATGGATAAAATCGGTTAATCCTTTAAAATCGGTCGTTACCATAGGAGAGGGAACTATTTCATCCCGGTGTGTGCCACTATTATCAAGACCGGTATTCGTACTGTTAGGGTTATTCCATCCATCATCCCACATCACCATATCCATTCCTGCCTCCTTTGCTTTAGGTATGACAACTTCACGGTAAAAACGGTCAGTACGCTTTCCGGTAGTAAACCAGTCCCAGTCATTTGTATTAAATAAAGTTTGCGTATCGTGATATTTATAGCGTTTACGCAAATGCTCTTCTACTGCCATTTTACCGTCTACCATATCTCCGGTAAATAAAGTGAGGTTAACCGCTATATATTCAAATTTCTCTTGTGGAAAGAGTACCAACTGGAACGATTCCGGATGGGTAATCACCTGTACATAATCGGAAGCGGATGAAGACCAGGCTGTTGCACCGGCAAAAGAGCGGTGCATATATTCATAAGCGGATGAAGGAACTTCCGGGCCATACTGAGTCCGCCAATTCACTTCCGGTGCCAGATACCATCCTGTCCCATCTTCGTATCTGTTTAAAAGAACTTTAGCCACTCTTTTTCCTTTATTATACAAAGGAGCTTCTTCCACACCTCCAGTAGTACTTTCCCACTTCGTATTGCAGGAAAAATGCAAATGATGAGGATTGTTAGGAAGATTTAAACGCAAAACGGTTGATTCTTCAATAACAAAACGATAATTACCGGTGAGGTTCTTTAAATAGTTCTGTATACGTAGCCCTGACTTGCCATCATAGATTTCGGCACATATAGTTACTTCCAAATCTTCGTTTTGAACAACAACAGAAAGTCGTTTTCCCAAAGACTCTTTCCCGGAAAAAGTTGTCATCAGAATGTCTTCTACAGAAGAACCGGCCAGGCTCCATCCTTTCATTCCGGCAGAATATTCAAACGGATAGGATACAAGTTCTCCTTCTTCTGTTTTTTTATGAGCCACCGCCCTTCCTTTATAATGGAATAAAGAGGAACTTCCGTGTCCGGTCAGGCATTCTGACTGAGAAGTTTTATTATACAAATGAGTAAAAAGTAATTGCCCTGAAGAATTCAGTTCTATTTGAGCTGACAAGGTTTCATTTTCAATAAGCCACACCGAAGTTCCTTCCCGGGTTGAAGGAGTAATGCTGGCTTTGTCTTCGGCAGCAATAGAAATAAAGGGCCACAATAATAACAAAGGTAAAAGAATTTTCTTCATAAATCAGCGGATTTGTTTTCATACTATTAAGAATCAGCTACACCAAAGTGCTTGACTCTACAAAAATATGTGCCGAAATACAAATCAAACTTCTTTTTTGTGACAAAAATGTCTCCAATAATGTCTTTACACTATTGAAGTCACTTTTGTCACGAAAAAGGACACTTATAGATGCGATTTTTATGATAAAGTCTCATCCTTATGATTATGAGCCTCGCGGAACTCTCTCGGAGTGGTATTGAATCTCTTATCAAACTCTTTATAAAAATGAGAACGATTATTGAATCCCGACTTATAGATAATCTCCTGAATCGTGAGCTTTGTAGTTTTCAGTAACTTAGCCGCATGATGAACCCTGTAATCTTTGATAAAGTCTTTTGGAGGTAGCTGATCAAGCTCTTTAAACTTGCGATACAAATTACGAATACTGAGCTGCAGATAACTCGCCATATCTTCCGGAGAAAGTTCGGCATTATCCATATTCTCATTAATAAAGGCAATCACATTCTGCATGAAGTCCTTATCTTCTTTCTGCATAAGTTGCCCGTTTGTAAACTCATACGCACTGGCAGAAGAATTATAGTACTCTTTTAATTTATTGCGATTATCAAGCAAACGGTCTACCACCGCACACAGATAAGTCGCATTAAACGGTTTCGGTATATAGGCATCCGCTCCCGCTTCGATACCCTCTATTTTTTCTTCATTCGTATTCTTTGCCGAAAGAATGATCAATGGAATGTACATCGTATGCTTATTCTGTTTGATCTGACGGGTGAGTTCAAAGCCGTCCGTTCCCGGCATCATGATATCAGTAATAACAAGATCGGGCATCTCGGCTTTCAGGATAGCCATTCCCTTCTCGCCGTCATCAGCTGTTACTATCCGATATTTGTCAGAAAGAATCTCCTGAACTAATCCCAATATCTCTTTATTGTCATCAATAACCAATATCTTCGCTTTCATGTCATTTGGAAGTTGCTCTAACGAAACAAGCGGTACAGGTATCGTTTCATTCTCAGTTGTTTCAGACATTTCTGCCTTATCCGGCTGATGGGAAGAAACAGAGGAAATCTGTTTTCCATCTGTCAACGGAGTTAACTCCAGTTCGGGCAGACTCACAATGAACTCTGCATATTTATCAACCTCACTTTCAATATGAATTTCCCCCTTTAATAACTCAACCATACTGTGGCAAATAGCCATTCCCAAACCGTTACGGGAAGAAAGCCCTTTCACTGCATTCTCTTCTATATTATCCAATATGCTATACCGATTGAAGATCAGCTCCCTGTTTTCTTCGCGAATACCTTTTCCGGTATTGTACACCCGCAACAAGAGGTGACTATTTTCAGTCAATACTCTGATACGAATAATACCTCCCTCCGGGGTATATTTAAAAGCATTGGAAATCAAGTTATTCAGTATCTTAGACAAACATCTGAAATCCGTATTCCAGTAAATGGATTTATCGACCTCCATCTCAAACGTGACTTTGTTTTGTTCCGCCAATTCGGAGAAGGAAACTGAAAGATCATTCAGCACTTCGTTGATATTCACCTGCTGGATATTACATGTTTTATGTCCTGTCTCCATCCTTCGAAATTCGATAACTTCCTGTATCAGCGCATTCAAACGTTCTGTATTCGATTTGATAAGCCGGACATACTTCCGGGTAAATGAATCTGTATTCGGATGTGTCAGAATTCGTTCACAGGGTCCGTAAATCAAAGTCAATGGTGTACAGAACTCATGGGTGATGTTAGTAAAGAATCGTAATTTTTCTTCATATACCTCTTCTTTATGGCGCTCCTCAAGCTTCTCGGCAATGATTTTTCTTTTTCGCTCATTTCGTTGCCCTATCCAGCGGAAAACATAGAAACCAATACCAATAATCAATAAAAAATAACCGATCTTGGCATAAATACTAAAATACCAGGGAGGAAGAATAACAATGGTAATACTTTCATATTGATCTTTAGAACCATCGGTACCACTATTATAGCGTACTTTCAACACATATTTCCCAGGAGGAATACTTGTGAAATGTGCCTCGTTTGTCTGTTCGGTATTCATCCAGACATTACTGAAGTTTTCCAACAGGTATGAGTAACTGCTATTTGCCCCATTGATAAAGTCCATAGCAACAAAAGATATAGAGAAGAAATTTTGGTTGTGTTTCAATTCCAGATATCGATTCTCGCCCTCTCCTTTCATCAAATCGTTGATATTATAGTCTTCATTGAAAATACGTAAACGGGTAAAATAGATCTCGGGCACCATTTTATTTTCTGTTATGGAATCCTCTTGAAGCCATACCACTCCATTGATCCCACCAAAAAAGATAGAACCGGTGAACGGACTCTGATAATAGGCATTATCACTAAACTCAAAAACATCCAAACCTGTTTTGTAGTTATATTGACGAAAGACTTCGCTATCGGGATTGAACTGAATAATACCGGTATTGCTACTGAGCCACAAATTGCCACGGCTATCTTCTTTCATCCCATGTATCGTATTATTAGGCAAACCTTTATTTTCACTGTAACTGGTAAAAGATACACTATCTTTCTGATAACTGTCCAAACGAGTCAAACCATAGCTGGAGCCGAACCACAAACGTTGTTTACTATCCTTCAGAATACAAAGAATATCATCAATAGGCGGAATACCCACTTTGTTAAACCGGATATTCTGATAACTACCTGTATACATATTGAAACGAAACGCTCCAGAACCACGTGTACCGAGCCAAAGAATAGAATCATTCTCGGCATACATCGAATAAATCTGTATATCAAAACGCTTACCTCTTACCTCTGAGAGAAAAGCCTTGCTATCCTTGACAATAGGTTTATTGCCCTTCCACTCCACCGACAGTTTTAACAATCCTTTGTCTGCTCCTACCCATAAAACAGAATCACTGGCTTCATAAATAGTATGTACATACCGGGCATCGGAAATACGATGTATCTTCTGATCATCATAAGAATAATAACTGATTCCAGGTCCATCGGAACAAATCCAAAGAATATTTTTCCGGCTCAGTGAAAAAGCGAAAACAGAATTATTAGCCAGTCCATCCTGCATCGTATACTGAATGACATTGGAAGAAGAATATTCTTTTGCCATGCGATAGTTCTTGATACAGATTACTCCATTATCTTTTGTTCCAAGCCAGAGGTTTTCGTCTTTATCTGTCTGAATAGCACGAACCGGGCGTTTTTTCTTGATAGGAAGCTGATTCAAAGTTATGTTACAGAAAGTATAAGCATCTTTTGTATAAGCAAACACACCTTGCCCATCAGTACCAATCCAGATTATATTCTGTAATTCGTCTTTCCACAACGAAAAAACGCCACAATTTATATCAATCTTTTCACTTCTATAACCTTCCTTTGCAATAAGCCGGAACAAACCGTTGGTCTTAAAACCAATCAGAATATCATCATCATCAAAAATGATGGTAGAGATTATGCCGTTCTGGTTGACAAGTTCAGAGATATTCGCGATATACTCTGCCTTCCCCCTATTCACTGTATATAAATCACGCTTGAGATCAACAAAAGCGAAACGCCCTCCATTATAACAGAAGTTTATTATCTCTGCCGAATGAGTGAGACCAGGATGTCTCACAATCCGCGGCGTCTTTTCATTTTTGAAGTCGACAGTAAACTTCCTGACTTTGCCTTGTAGTGTAATCCAGATAGTATCATTGTCATCAATGGTAAAATTGTGAGCATATAAGTTCGTTATGTCCTCGCCAACAGAGATATCTATGAACCTTTTATTCACCTCATCATAAAACGAGATGAATCCCTGTTTACCTAATACAAAAAGATGATCTTTGCTGTCCTTTGCTATAAAATAACTATCACGAAACTCATCATAAGATTCTTCTATGCTGTTTTTCTTACGGGAGAGTTTATTCAGTCCCCACTTTGTATTTACCCATAAACACTGGTCTTTTGTTTCAATTATTTCTCTTATTACATTGCTCGAAAGACTCTTTTGGCTATTGACATGTGGTTTATAGACATAAATATCCCGGCCATCATACATATTCAACCCATCATAAGTACCCACCCACAGAAAACGCTCGCTATCTTGAAACAGACAGATAACAGAACTATTGGAAAGACCATCCCGATTGGTTATCTGTTTAAGATTATGAGAATAGGAAAAGAGTGCAACTAAAGAGAATATTCCTATCAAAAAACTCCTGATTCTTGTTTCCATATTATCCTACATAAGGTTAAATTCAATTCATAGTAAAACACAATTTTCTTCAAGCAGTAATCATCTAATATACATTAATACTTTATCACCTGTACAAAAGGCTCTTTTACATTACAAAGAAAACAAAAAAGCAGGGATTGACAAAAAGAAAAGAGTATGAAATGATATCTTTAGAGAGCTATTACTCATAAGAATCAGTAGCTGATCAGATAAATAGTACTCTGTGAAACTTTGTGTTACTCTGTGGTGAGTTCATATCTGTACGGTTTTGAGCTTAATGGCGTTTGTCATTGCCATCAGTCTCTTTCTCCGGTATTGATAAAGCTCTATCCCGTAGAGTAACGTAGGAAGCCTCGGTGGGTAACATTGTTTTAGATGTACATGTAAAGCAGTACGACATGTGCATGTGGGACAGCACGACATGTGCATCTCATGCTGCTTTACATGTACATCTAAAACAAGACTACTCACCGGGGAAAGGGACGTTCCTTTCTAAGAAAAACAAAGTACAACACCGAACAAGGGGATCGATACCGTCTATGGATACTTCCGCTACCAAAAAGATTGGGCCATAAGCTTCGTCACTGATCGGTTTTGAATGTATTTCACCACAGAGTAACACGGAGTTCCACAGAGTTTAAATCTTTATTGAAACGCAGATGATCGCAGATTTTCGCAAAGGGAAACAAATGTACGATATAGAACTACAGTCTTTTAATCTGCATTCATTTGTGTTAATTCGCGTTTTATCAGATAAATAGTACTCTGTGGAACTCTGTGGAACTCTGTGGTGAGTTTTGCTCATTTCCGATCAAAAAAGTAATTTCGCTGAATAAAAATCATTATCTGTCTGTATATGTATCACATGCAATCCCGACAAAGAAAGTTGCTTCTCATAAACTCCACTAAAATATTGATCTTTCCATACTGATCTTCCTACGGAATCATAGATACAAATACTCCCGCCACTCCCATTTTTCACTACAACTTTTAATCTTTTATCTTCTATGGTTACAGAATATGGCTTCAGATCGGAAAGCACATTTTCCAAGCCAACCGAAGTATCCGAAAGTAACTGGAATTTAGATAGCTCCAGATTATAATTATCCCGGCGTCCCAATTCTTCCAGGCGGAAGTATTTGTAGGATTTCATCCGGTTTGCGGCATACTTATCAAAAAGCTTTGCCAGCTTCCCGCTACGTTCCAGATTGCTTATCATTTCATAAAGCATAATACCACTAAGATGGATGGATGAGTCGGTGATAGTATTCTCCGGAAGTTCGGCCCAATTATGTCCGAAAGTTAAATTATCTCCTTTCAACATAGCAGCGTGATAACAAGACAGACCATTTTCAAGAAAGAAGCTGGTAAACTCTTCTTCTGTCTCTTCATCCAGTACATTGTCTGTAATCATCTGAGCCAGATAACGCATAAAGATACCTTTGAATAACCCACCGTCACCAGAGTTTTCTCCTTTCAAAACACCAAAAGCAGAGAAACGTTTCCGATCATTTACTACATATTTAGCGGTAGTCAGTGCAGAATAATAGTACTTTTTATCCTGAGTAATGTTATACAATTCCAAACAGCCTCCTAACCAAGTACCTTGATTATAAGTCAGGAGCATTCCCTCGTTATAGTTACCATAACCATCCCAAACACCCCCATATTCGTTGACCAGCGATACTGACATCCAATCATAAATTTTTGTAGCGAAGTCCAGATATTCCTGTTTACCGGTTTCTCTGTAAAGACGAGCAGCCAGAATCATAGCAGGGCCATTGGAGCAGGCATTCTTAGAATTCGGGCTATTTTTCTCCCACATCACACCTCCACCATGCACATCGGTCCATCCCCCTTTTATGTAGTCATAAAGTTCGGTCGTTACATCCATCCACTTCTGTTCCTTCGTAGTCTGATAAGCTCTTAATGCAGCAATGGCCATCCATTCCATATCATCGTAGAAACTATTCCACCAGGCATCTTTTTTTGAAGTATTATTTCGAGGAACACCAATATAGAGTTGATTCATCTTCAACTGATAAGCTTGTAATTCACCACGTGAACCGCCAACTTCCACCCTCCGTTGATAACCATCTACCAAGGCATCCAGAGCATGGGCCATCCACCAGTAATTAAACCCGGTATGAGGCGGAATACTATTCTTTTGCAAATAGTATTGTTTGGTGTTATCCCAGTAACGGGTATTCAAAGCCTCATGAGACAATTTAGCAAGGTCATACCAGTCAAGTACTTTTCGATTAAGATCGGTCAATGAAAACTCCATTGAGGAATGTGGAACATTAAAGAAGTTCCGGTTAGTCTGCCTGTCTAAAACATCCCACTGCTCACCATCGTTAGAAGCTTTCAAGACCCAGCTACGCGGAGCATTTCCATTGGTTCCCGTACAGATACGATAACTCTTTAACTGGATAGCAGACGGTAATTCATACTGAATATACCCACCATTGACAGAACGAAAAACAACTCCCTGATTCATATCATCCGAAACCAGATTTTCCAGTTTTCCTTCTGACGGCGAATATGAAGAACTAATAGTAGCTTCGCTGAGATCTACCAGCTGATCATTACTAACCTGAAAACCCAAAAGCTGTAGTTCCGATAGTGCTAAAGACTCTCCGCCATTCACTTCAGTTATACTGATACGCCACCACTGGCGGGCAAGTTCTCTTCCAACAGAAAAGTATTTAGCGGTATAAGCATCTGCAAAAGTCTCAGCATTCACTCCTTGTACCGCCCTCCCCCAATTTTGTCCGTCCTCCGAACATTTTAAGTTCCAGGACTTCGGGTCATTTTCTCTCCCTGTATTAGCATTCACAAGATTAACTCCCGTAACAACCAAAGGAACCGGAGAATAAAAATCAATAGACCAGGCTCCGTCAAACTTATCAAGTGTATAAACCGTAGTCAGTGAATTATCAATCAGATGGCTTATCAGGTTCTGATCTCCATAATTGACCGTTATATTCAGATTCAAATCTGTCAGGTCATTATAGGCAACCACTTCCTGTGCCTGTAAGTTCAAGCAAGGAAACACACAGCAGGCAAGACCGCATACCGTTCGTGTAATAATCGATTTTATATACATATAGATGTTGTTATAAATAGATTTAAAAATAAAAATATCGTTCCACAACCAAAGAATGGTTTCTGCGGTTATAATCACAGAAAAGTCCTCACTTAATGGCTGTGGAACGGTACTTTACTTTTTAGAGTCTGAGAAAATAAGAGCTTGTTTAAATTTTCCTCTCAAAAGAATGCTGAGGAAAATTTAAACAGGCTCTAAGCTTTCCGCATTATTTTCTGATCAAGACTTTGTTTGTCTGACTTCCACTGTCATTAGTAGTTACAACAACATATAAACCAGCTTGTACAGGAACATTGCCAGAAGTGGCAACAGTGCCCTGAGCTACCATTGTACCGGTAGTTGTATAGACTTTATATACCGTAGTTTCCTGGGCAGAGATAGTAATAGCTCCATCCTGAGCAGACACTACTGTATTATTCTCGTTGGCAACAGGAGTTGTGATTCCAACACCAGGACCGGAATTCGGGAATCTTTCAGGTGTCTGCTCTGAGTTTAAGAACTGTAACTGCACAAACTGAATATCACCTCCACCGTTAATGGCAGTAATATCTAACTTGAAATCCCAATATTGTTTACCTTCAGCAATATCAACATAAAAACGATAACAAGTATAGCGGGCACTTGGAAGCGGAGCAAATGAATATTTATTAATTTGTTCCCAAGCCAACGGGTTACCATTGTCATCATATTGACGACCATACAAGGTAAATTCTGTCGGGATACGTTCAAAGTTTCCATAACCGGTAGTCATTGTAAATGACTTAATATCCAAAGGTTCTGAATATGATTCTGCTGTAGTAAATTCCAAAGACATTGTCTTGGTACCTGTCTGACAGAATTTTGTTGCCCAGTTATCATCAAACAGATTCTTAACTTCCTCATTTTTAATACCGTTTACTGAGCTTGTCCAAATCAATGCACCCTCTTCCGGAACAGCTTCGGTATAATCCTTCGGATATCCCGAGCTTTTTGCCGTATCAGTATCTTTACCGGTAGGTACACCAAAAAGTTGAAACTCCTTAATGTCAATAACCCCTTCTCCACTGGCTACTAATTTAAAGAGATTAGTTCCGGTAGCAGCTAAGGCATTCAAAGTTGCACGATAAACACTTCCATTCTCTGCAGCGACAAAACCAATGCCTGTAGACTCCCAGGTAGCTCCGTCGTCATAAGAAGCCTGTACACTCCAGCTTGTCACATCACCTGTATTTTCATCACCGGGAGTCACTAAAGCACCCGTAACAGCAATATTGGGAGAAGCGGTATCAACAATCTTTATAATCATCTCCAAATCATCAGCATTTACCTTTAATGAAGTATTTTCATTATTGTCAATTGCTTTATAAACTTCTTCTTTAGAAACACCATCAATTGTTACTGCAGCCTCATCGGTATAGTCCCACTCCAAACAGAACGTTTCATCTTTAGGTTCGGGAATAGATAACTCTGACTCAGTGGCTGTAAAATAATCCAAATTAGCAGCATAACCACCATAAGCTCCGACTTCGATACGGTTGGTACCTGCCTTCAGATAAACCTGGGTAACAATAGTTGCCGGATTACCTTTTGTTCCGTTCCAACTTGTATCTTCAGATTTTTCAGAGAACTGGACAATACTCTTTTTCTGTTTGTTTACTTTAATATAGCATTTTCTATTCGTATCCGTACCAAAATAAACAATTGACAGGTCATAAGTACCATCAGCCGGTACATCAGTCAACTCAAAAGCAATAGCGTTATTACTTGCCATATTAGCCACAATAGAACCACCTGAAGCCGTTGTCTCTTCCGCCGGAGTATCAACTTTAACAGCCGTTCCCGAATGATAAAAATCAAATGCATCTTCTGCTTCTACTTTCACTTCGTAAGCAAATGTACTGAAAGCTGTAAACATCAGCATACTGCCTAATGTTAATCCTTTCCTCCAAAAATCAAGATAGTTTTTCTTCATAATAGCAAATTTTATAAGTCAATATATAAAGAGCCTCCTCCTTACAGGAAAGAGGCTCCGTTACTTCTTTATTTATTCAGTTACACTCAGTTTTACAGAGTGGAAATAAGACTCCGATTCGGGTTGAAGCATTACCCGGATATCAACCAACTGAGCCTCATAAGAGAGATTGAACTTAAAGGTATATTCTCCGATAGTAGCTGTCGGATCTACCATGTCCATCGTCCAGTAATCCAGCGCTGTAGTTTCTGTAGGGTTTTCTGCCGGCGGAGTTTTATTATAACTACCGAATGGCACAACTATTTCGTTTCCATCTTTATCCGTTTCTATCATCTGGAATTTGTACATCTGACTTTTCCCTCTACCGAATTTTACCCATTGCAATTCGTAGTTTGTCAATTCCCAGGTAGAGTTACCAACAAATGTAAGCGGTACCAAAGTATTGTCTACCCACCAAAGGTTGAAAGACTTAACCTCATTTATAGTACAGGTTGCTTTGGTAAAGTTCAGTACAACATGGTAAATCTTATTGTTACCTTCAATCGTTCCATTATCATCTTCTACCAGGTCAGTGCCATCAGCTCTGAAGCTACGTATATCTCCCTCTTTGGCATTTACAAAAGAATATGTACCATTGCCCAGTTTCATAAAACCTTCGTACTCACTATCTGTAGTCTGTTTCAGAGGAATTGCACCGGCAATATCGCTCTGCCCTGTAGCTTCACCATATACAAATATCGCTTTGGGAGTTTCGGCAAATCCTCCCTGACGGGTTACTTTTATTGTACGTACTGTAGAATTGACATGTTCCACCAATCCGGTGATGGCACGTACACGCCAATAGATCTCACCAGTTTGTAAAGGACGTATCCCTGTCCGCTCTGCAACTATATTCATTTGTTGTTGCGACAGCTGAACAACATTGGCATAACCCAGTTTATCCGGCGTTATAGTCATTGAAGGAGTATCAAAATTCTTATCCTTGCCGGCAAATTGTACTTCATAAAAGACCGTTGTACCATCCGAAGCTTTTGCGCGATCCCAAGACAAATCTACATATTCTCCCGGATCAGTATCCGTGTAAGAAATAGTAACTTCCAAATCAGGAGTTAATACCTGAAAATCGCCAATAGTAACAGGTGTTGTTTCATCCTCCGAACAACTCACAGCCAGACAGCTGCACAAGAACAATCCTAAATTTTTAAAACTAAATATATTTTTCATAACTGTACTCTTTGGTATTTATTAGTCAATAGCCTGCCATCCCGGATTTTGTACCAGACGCTTATTCTTATAAATCTCGCTCTGTGGAATAGGCCATAAATAGTATTTGAAATCATGAGGACGATCTTCTGTCTTTATCACCTGATAGAACAAAGGACGGGTGGCGGAAATATTCAGCCCATAAATACATTTGTCCGTTTCTTCCATTATCTTCCAGCGACGTACATCATAGAAACGATGATTTTCAAAAGCCAATTCGATGCGACGTTCCCGACGAATCAACTCTCTGATGGCTTCTTTCTCTTTTGATTTCAGCATGATAAATTCAGGACCATCACCATACCCCGGAAGGCCCGCACGTTCACGAACTTTATTCACATACTTCAAAACCTCATCCACATCTCTCGCTTCACATTCATTGAGAGCTTCGGCATAATTCAGATAAATCTCTGCCAAACGGAAAAGAGCCTGTTGCCGATTGGACACATTCTGACTATTTTTCCAGTCTACCGAAGGATTACTGTATTTTCGAAGAATATATCCGGTTGTAGAATAGTTACGAGTTTTACCTGTATGTCCTGTATTTCCTCCAAAATAAAGTTCGCAGGTTGCTGCATTCTTTGTAGCTACCCATTTACTGTTGTCAAAACAGATAGATACATAAAAGCGCGATTCACGATTCACATACATATTGGAAGTTCCTTTAGGAGCATAACCTATTGTTGTGGCACAAGTTCCTTCAGTAGTGTAGTCAGGATCCTTGTCTGCATAAGGTTCATCTGCGATAGGCAAGCCTTTAGACGTAAAATAGTCATCCACAATATTCTGGGTAGGGTCCCAGCCAGACCATCCGTTACAGAACCGGGGAGCATTTGCCTCAAAAGACCAGAAAGAACAGTTGTTACGTGCCCAGATTATCTCATTATTCCATCCTGTCAGGAAAAGCTGTTGATACGAGGCATATGGGTCAATACTACCGTCTTCTTTATTTTCCGTATACAGAGCAAAACGATCTGTATAACGGTCAATAAAGGCTTTCGACGCTTTAGCTGCATCTTGCCATTTTTTATCACTATACGTCTGATTTACCAACTGGTTGCCATCCTGATCTTTGAAATTAGCATAATCAGTGTTACCATTATACAGAGGGCTGGCAGCATAAAGCAACAGACGAGACTGAATAGCCCGTGCCGCAGTTATAGTAGCACGACCATAGTCTGTAGATTCTTCATACCAATCAGGCAAACCTTCATTACATGCTTTCTCCAGTTCATTATAAATATACTGTACACACTCATCCACACTACTACGCGGAATACTCATTTCATCAATAGAACCATCTACGTCTACCTCTACTTCAGGCATAATTACAAACGGGCCATACCAACGGAAAATGCAAAAGTAATAGTAAGCACGCAAGAAACGGGCTTCTGCCTTATATTGTGCTTTCAGTTTGTCGGTAATGTTAACATCCTGACACATATCTATATGAGAGATAAAAGTAGCAGCCGTACGAATGGCCTTATAATAACCACCCCATTTCTGTCTCCATCCTTTTGAAGGACTCATACCTCCCTCATTGATAGAGTTCTCCTCATATTCAGCCCAGGGAAAATCCATCTCATCACAAATAGCAGCACAACCGTCGGTTGGGTCCCACTCCCGTGGAAGAGTGGCATAGGCTGTATTTAGAAACTCTTCTGCTCCTTTACGTGTTTTGAATATTTCTTCCAGAGATATCACATTATCGGGCACAATATCCAGGTAATCGCCACAAGAAGTCATCAATGCCCCTGAACCTGCTAATAAACAAGCTATAATATATCTTTTCATCTTCATATCTTTTGTTTTATTTAAAATTGGAATGACAAACCTAAACTATAGGTACTGATATTAGGATATTTAGTACCGGTACCGTTACCAAGTTCCGGATCCCACATATCAAAGCCAGAGATAGTGAAAACATTGGTAGCGAGTACATAAAAACGTAAATTAGAAATATGCCACTTACTGGTTATTGTTTTAGGAATCGTATAGCCGAAGTCTAATGTTTTCAAACGAAGGAATGCACCATTTTTAATCCAGTGATCGCTTGTTGCATAGTTCTGATTTGTTCCGCTTATCGCCAAACGGGGATAAAGGGCATCTTGTCTTGGATTATTTTCCGTCCAACGGTCAGTGATGTTAGAGAAAAGATTACCTCTGGCGGTAGCATTCTCAAAAGGAACAAAGTCTGTACCATTCATAAAAATATCACAGCTACCTACACCCTGGAAGAACGCACCTAAAGAGAATCCTTTCCATTCGGCAGTAGTACCAAAACCATATACGATATTCGGAACGGTACCTTTGCCAATATAAGTTTTGTCATAATCATCAATAACATTATCGCCATTCAAATCACGATATTTCAGATCACCAGCCATTACAGGTTCTACCGTTTTCGCTACATCCGGATTATTGATATCATCGTCTGTATAGAAGCCATCACAGATATATCCTAAACGCTGACCAACAGAAGTTCCACGACTCTCCATCCATGGATAAGGTTTGGAAGGAGTATCGTCTTCAATGATCTTATTCTTGTTATAACTCAGATTTCCTTTTACTCCCCAGATAAAGTCACCGAATCTCTTATTAAAATCGGCATTCACCTCAAAACCTTTATTCTCTACAATACCCAGGTTACCGGTAACAACTACATTAATTCCGGCTGTTGCAGGTATAGACTGACGCTGTATAAAGATATCTTCACGTCTTTCTTTAAACACATCAAAGTTTAAAGTAAGATCCCCCCGGAACAACTCCAAGTCCAATCCGAGGTTGGCTTTTGTAGAAACTTCCCATCCCACATTTACGGCATACTTGGAAACATCTTTTCCTCCCGTCACACCATACGTATTATTAGGAAGTCCAAACTGATATACATTACTGGAAGAACTCATTTCGGACAAAAAACCAAAACGATAAGTGGTATCACCTATTTTAATCTGGTCACTACCTACCTGACCATAAGAAGCACGTATTTTCAACAAACTGATAACATCTGAAACCGGTTCAAACCAAGGCTCATTGGAAGCAACCCAACCGGCACCAAATGAAGGAAAGAAACCATAACGTTTACCCGGAGTAAAGTTCTCAGAACCATTATAACCAAAGTTCACTTCTGCCATATAGCGATCTTTGAACGAATAAGTAGCACGCCCGGCCAAACCCTGTGAACGATAAGGCAGTGAGTAAGTCAAAGAATTCGAGTTCAAATCCGAACGGTCACTTCTATTGAAAAGAAGCATACCGGTAACAGTGTGGGCATCAGCAAAGGTTCTATTATAATTCAGAGCCGCTTCCATATAATATTTACGCTGGTTTTTATCCGTACCCCGTTCCAGCTTTAAATACTCATCAACAGAGTTACCTTGCTGTACAATAATTAATTCCCCATTCTCATCACGAGAATCAGCCCAGTATGTATTATAACTACGCGTTCTGTTCAGGTATGTTTTGTTCTCAATATCATAAGCAAACATACCCTTGAAAGATAATCCTTTTGTGATGAAATCCAATTTTTGTTCCAGACTCAAATCAGCCATTACCTTACTGTGAGTCGTACTTCTATATCCTTTCTTAGTCAATTCAGCAAGTGGATTCATCAAACCACCACCGGTAGAAAGAAACGGAACTCTATCACCCGGATAAATTACAGGCATCTGAATAGCCGGAATCCGGAATACAGCAGAAAAGATATCGTCAGACTTCACATAAGGTGAGTTCTTATCCGCCATATTTCCTTTAATGTTAAGTTTGAGGTTTGTAGTAGGGGTCACCTTCATATTCAAACTGGAGTTAAAGTTATAACGGGAGTATTTTATCTCCGACTTATAATCCTGCATATTGTCTACCTTAAACAAACCTGCTTCGTCATAATAAGACAGAGATACATAGTACTGAACATTTTCAGAACCGCCATTTACATTGACAGAAACACGTTGGTTATGCCCCCAATCATTAAAAATCTGATCATACCAATCTACATTCGGATATAAATAAGGATCCAGACCAGAAGCAGTCATTCCGATCTTTTCTGCAGAAAACAGAGGATCTTTACCACGGGTTGTAGCAGCTTCATTGGCGCATTGCATATAAGTAATACCATCGGCCAACTCCGGTAACTTAGTAAAACGGGTGAAACCATAAGTATATTCCGCACGAATACGAGGTTTACCGATTTCACCATTTTTCGTTGTAATAATGATAACACCGTTTGCACCACGTACACCATATACAGCCGTAGCAGAAGCATCTTTCAAAATAGAGAAGGATTCGATATCTTCCGGATTCAAGTCATCCATGGAACGCTCTACACCGTCTACCAGAATCAAAGGAGACGTACCTCCTAAAGTAGCAATACCACGTACCCAAATATTCGCAGCATCATTTCCCGGTTCACCGGTCTGTTGTAATCCTACAATACCTGAAACACGGCCAGCCAAAACAGTAGAAAGATTGGCTACGGGCTGTTTCAATTCGGACACAACTTTAATACCCGACTGTGCCCCAATCGTAGAGATCTTTTTCTGCGTACCATAACCTACCACAACAACTTCATTCAACTCCTGGGCATTTTCTTTCAGAGTAATAACCATAGGCTGCTGTGCAGTGACAGTGACCTCTTGCGGAACATATCCCAAATAAGTTACATTTAATACGGAACCGATATTGGCATCCAGTGTGAAATTACCATTAAAGTCAGTAATAGTACCAATGGTAGTCCCTTTAATAAGAACATTTGCACCAATAATCGCCTCTTGATTATTGTCGACAATCTGACCTGTCACCTTGATTTTCTGTTGTGCATTCAATATTCCCATGTTCAATAGAAACAACATAAGAAGCAGATGCTTCAATTTTAATTTGATATCCATAAATTTAAAGTTATATTGTAAGGTGTTAATATTATTCACACGAGTTATTTATATAAAATAAGAACTCAAAAAAATAATAATATGATAGCATCCGGAAGCTAACTGGAATTGTCTTTCATAGCACATTTTTTAGTTTTAACCGTCACAAATATAAAGCAAGTTGCAGACACCCAAGCTCCATCCTATGCCAAAAATGTCCTCTGATAACAGACGCATTATTGGAGACACTTTTTGCACTATTGGAGACAAGTCACAAACCAGGACACCATGTCTACAAATCAACACAATACCGCTAAATACAACATCAGTTCGATAGAACCATCACCTGACGTACCTCCCCGGGTGGAAAGCACTCAAAAAAGTAATACTGACAGAGAAAGAGTTTGCAGCTCACACGTTGTAATTTAAAGATTATCACGTATCTTTGCAACTCAAATAAATACAAATTATGGCTATTACAATTAAAAGAGTATCCGGAAAGAAAGAGCTAAAAAAGTTTATTCGTTTCAATTATGAAATGTACAAGGGCAATCCTTATTCTGTTCCCGATCTTTTCGACGATATGCTCAACACATTCAATAAAAAGAAAAACGCGGCATTTGAATTTTGTGAAGCTGAATATTTTCTGGCCTACAAAGATAATAAACTGGTAGGACGTGTTGCCGCTATCATCAACCACAAAGCCAACGAGAAATGGAATAAGAAAGACGTGCGCTTTGGTTGGATTGACTTTATTGACGATCCTGAGGTTTCTTCTGCTCTACTGAAAACGGTAGAAGAGTGGGGAAAAGCCAAAGGCATGACGCATATCCAGGGACCTTTAGGATTTACTGACTTCGATGCAGAAGGGATGCTCATAGAAGGATATGACCAGCTCAGTACGATGGCAACTATTTACAACTATCCCTACTATCCGCAACACATGGAAAAACTGGGATATGAGAAAGATGCCGATTGGGTGGAATATAAAATCTACATTCCGGATGCCATACCGGACAAACACAAACGTATCTCTGAACTTATCCAAAGAAAATATAATCTCAAAATAAAAAAATACAGTTCATCCAAAAAAATCGCTGCCGAGTACGGACAAGCCATTTTTGAATTAATGAACGAAGCTTATAGTCCGTTGTACGGTTACTCACCTTTGTCACAACGTCAGATAGACCAATATGTGAAGATGTATCTCCCGATTGTTGACTTGCGTATGGTAACGCTTATCACAGATGCCGATGATCAGTTAATTGCGGTAGGCATTTCAATGCCCTCACTTTCAGAGGCTTTGCAAAAATCTCATGGCCGTTTGTTACCCTTTGGCTGGTATTATTTATTAAAGGCCTTGTTTATGAAACGCCGGGCAAAAATGCTTGATTTGTTGCTTGTAGCCGTGAAACCGGAGTATCAAAATAAAGGTGTTAACGCATTGTTATTTTCCGATTTAATTCCGGTTTATCAAAAATTAGGTTTTATCTTTGCAGAAAGCAACCCTGAGTTGGAGATGAACGGGAAAGTACAAGCTCAGTGGGAATACTTCAAAACGGAACAACATAAACGTCGTCGCGCGTTTACAAAAAAGATAGAATAATGTGTCAATGTACTACTATGTCAATGGTACATTGATATAATAGCATATTAAAAAATTATTATTTATGGAAGAGAACGAGCTGATACCTGTAGACAACAATCCAGTAGAATACACAGACGACAACATCCGTCATCTGAGCGACATGGAGCATGTCCGCACACGTCCCGGTATGTACATCGGGAAGTTGGGCGACGGCGCACATGCCGAGGACGGAATCTATGTCCTTTTGAAAGAAGTGTTAGACAACAGTATCGACGAGTTCAAGATGCAAGCCGGCAAAAAGATAGAAATTATTGTCGAAGAGAATCTCCGTGTTAGCGTACGCGACTATGGACGAGGTATTCCACAAGGAAAGCTGATTGAAGCAGTCAGTATGCTGAATACCGGTGGAAAATATGACAGTAAGGCTTTCAAAAAGAGTGTCGGACTGAACGGTGTCGGTGTAAAAGCAGTCAATGCACTAAGCTCACGTTTTGAAGTACGCAGTTATCGAGAAGGAAAGGTGCGTATTGCCACTTTCTCCAAAGGTGATCTGCTGACAGACGAAACACAGGATACGGAAGAGGAAAATGGAACTTATATTTTCTTCGAACCGGATGCTACCCTATTCTTAGGCTATAGTTTCCGCCCCGAATTCATCGAAACGATGTTGCGCAACTATACCTACCTCAACACCGGACTTGCAATTATCTATAACGGACAGCGCATCGTGTCACGAAATGGTCTTGTAGATCTTCTGAACGATAATATGACTGCCAACGGACTTTACCCGATTATACACCTCAAAGGAGAAGACATTGAAATAGCCTTTACACACACAGGCCAGTACGGTGAAGAGTATTATTCATTCGTCAACGGCCAGCATACCACACAAGGTGGTACGCACCAAAGTGCTTTTAAGGAACATATAGCACGAACCATTAAAGAATTTTACAATAAAAATCAGGACTATACGGATATACGCAATGGGCTGGTAGCTGCTATCGCGGTCAACGTTGAAGAACCGATGTTCGAGAGTCAGACTAAAATCAAACTGGGTTCTACCAATATGTCACCTGGTGGCGTAACAGTAAATAAGTTTGTTGGTGACTTCGTTAAACAAGAAGTAGACAACTTTCTGCATAAACACGGAGATGTGGCAGAAATCATGCTTCAAAAAATACAGGACTCTGAAAAAGAGCGTAAAGCCATAGCCGGTGTAACCAAACTGGCTCGCGAACGTGCTAAAAAAGCAAACTTACACAATCGTAAATTACGTGACTGCCGCATCCACCTAAATGATCCGAAAGGCAAAGGCCTGGAAGAAGACTCTTGTATCTTCATTACCGAGGGAGATTCGGCAAGTGGCTCTATCACTAAAAGCCGTGACGTGAATACACAAGCCGTATTTAGTCTTCGTGGTAAACCTCTTAATTCATTCGGGTTAACCAAGAAAGTGGTATACGAAAACGAAGAGTTCAACCTATTGCAAGCTGCCCTCAACATTGAGGATGGCATAGAGGGATTACGCTACAACAAAGTAATTGTAGCTACAGATGCCGATGTGGACGGTATGCACATCCGCTTGTTGCTTATCACTTTTTTCCTTCAGTTCTTCCCGGATCTGATAAAGAAAGGACATGTTTACATCCTGCAAACACCTCTGTTCCGTGTACGCAACAAGAAAAAAACGTTGTATTGCTACAGTGATGAGGAACGCCAAAGAGCCATCAAAGAGTTGAATCCTAATCCGGAAATCACCCGATTCAAAGGTTTAGGAGAAATCTCTCCGGATGAATTCAAACACTTCATTGGCAAAGACATGCGCCTGGAGCAGGTTTCACTGCGTAAGACCGACTTGGTAAAAGAACTGCTTGAGTTCTACATGGGTAAAAATACAATGGAACGACAAAACTTTATTATAGACAATCTGGTTATAGAAGAAGATATAGCATAAAACAACACATGAGAAGAGCTATTTTTCCGGGCACGTTCGACCCGTTTACTATCGGACATTATTCGATAGTTACACGTGCATTGACTTTTATGGACGAAGTAACTATAGGAATAGGTATCAATGAAAATAAAAACACTTATTTCCCGATTGAGAAACGTGTAGAGATGATTCAGAAGCTTTACAAGAACGAGCCGCGAATTAAAGTGATGTCTTATGATTGCCTGACCATTGACTTTGCGCAGCAAGTAGACGCTCAGTTTATAGTCCGTGGCATACGTACGGTAAAAGACTTTGAATACGAAGAGACCATCGCGGACATCAACCGAAAGTTAGCAGGCATAGAAACTATTTTGCTTTTCACCGAACCGGAACTTACCTGTATCAGTTCTACAATTGTACGCGAACTTCTTAGCTATAATAAAGACATCAGCATGTTCATTCCTGAAGGAATGGAAATTGATTAATGATGAGTGATTAAGTAAATTAAGATGATGAAGAAACTATATATCCTTTTAGCCTGCCTGTGGGCTATTACAGCACAGGCACAAAACTTTGGTACGCCTGCCATGCGCAAGCTTCAAATGGCCGAATTTGCTATCGCCAACCTTTATGTAGACAAAGTAGACGAAGATAAGCTCGTAGAAGAAGCCATCGTTAAGATGCTCGCACAACTCGATCCTCACTCCACCTACTCGGATGCCGAAGAAGTGAAGAAGATGAACGAACCTCTACAAGGCAATTTTGAAGGTATCGGTGTTCAATTCCAGATGATTGAAGACACATTGCTGGTAGTACAACCTGTCAGTAATGGCCCTTCTGAGAAAGTAGGCATTCTTGCCGGTGACCGCATTGTAGCTGTGAACGACACAGCCATCGCAGGTGTAAAAATGAGTACAGAAGATATCATGGCCCGTCTCCGTGGACCGAAAGACTCAGAAGTAAACCTGACCATCATCCGCCGGGGTGTGAAAGACCCATTACTTTTTACCGTAAAGCGGGATAAGATCCCCATTCTCAGCCTGGATGCTGCTTATATGATTGAACCCAAAACAGGTTATATCCGCATCAACCGTTTTGGAGCTACCACAGCTGAGGAGTTCCTTACGGCAATGAAGGAACTGCAAAAGAAAGGAATGAAAGACCTTATCCTCGACCTGCAAGGCAACGGAGGTGGTTATCTGAATGCAGCCATTGACCTGGCAAATGAATTCCTGGGAGAGAAAGAATTAATCGTATATACAGAGGGACGTACTGCACAACGTAGTGAATTCTTTGCTAAAGGTACAGGAAATTTCCGCAAAGGGCGTCTGGTGGTATTAGTAGATGAATATTCTGCATCAGCCAGTGAAATTGTAACCGGGGCTATTCAGGACTGGGACAGAGGAGTAGTTGTAGGCCGTCGTTCTTTCGGTAAAGGACTGGTGCAACGCCCGATCGATCTGCCGGACGGTTCTATGATTCGTCTGACCATCGCCCGATATTATACTCCCGCAGGTCGTTGCATTCAAAAGCCCTATGAGAGTACAGCAGATACTAAACTCGCAGGTAGAAATAACAGCGATGAAAGTAATCAGAAGAGATATAATCAGGATTTGATAGATCGCTTCAACCGCGGTGAATTGATGAATGCAGACAGCATCCACTTCCCCGATTCACTAAAATGCCAGACCAAGAAACTAGGACGTACCGTTTACGGCGGTGGTGGCATTATGCCCGATTACTTTGTTCCGATTGATACCACTCTTTATACAGATTACCATCGTAACCTTGTAGCCAAAGGAGTTATCATTAAATTAACCATGAAGTATATCGAGAAGTATCGCAAAGAGCTCGCAAACCAATACAAGAAATTTGAAACCTTCAATGAAAAGTTTGAGGTAGATGATGAATTATTGAAAATGATGCGTGACATGGCAGATCAGGAGAAGATTGAGTTCAATGAAGAACAATATAACAAAGCTCTGCCATTGATCAAAACACAATTAAAAGCATTGATAGCCCGTGATCTATGGGATATGAATGAATATTTCCAAGTGATGAATAAAACAAACAAAAGTGTAGAACGGGCACTGGAAATATTGAAATCGAAGGAATACGAGCAAATGCTGAAATAAATAAGAACGTGAAGAGACGTTTGCAAGAATGTACACTTTTATAGGACAAAAATGGTTCTTCTTCAATTTAGTTGAACCGTGTTTGATAAGTCACTTTTGCAAAGTAGGCTCTATGGGATTCAAAA